>CALANQ010000448.1 GCA_937926025.1 uncultured Acidimicrobiales bacterium | reverse complement strand
ACATCCTCCCCAAGCCCTACGGCATCGGCCACCCGCCGCTCTGGGTCGGGTGCGGCAACCCCGGCACGTTCACCAAGGCCGGCCAGCTCGGCATCGGCGCCATCGCCTTCAACTTCGAGCCCGTCCACAACCTGCGCGGCCGCATCGAGGCGTACAAGGAGGGCATCGCCAGCTGCACCGAGCCGCTCGGGCAGTTCGTCAACGACAACGTGATGATGACCAACGCCGTGGTGTGCCTGGCCGACCGGGACCGGGCCCGGGAGATCGCCCGCTCGTCGGGCCGCGGCTACCTCAACACGATGGTCAACCTGTACCACGACACCATGCCGCCCCAGCCCGGCGCCGTGACGTGGCCCGGGGCGCCCTACGTCATCCCCGATGACGCCACGCTCGACTGGCTGATCGAGGCCGGCTACCTGCTGTGCGGCAACCCCGACGACGTGCTCGAGCAGATCGCCAAGTACCAGGACGTCGGCTGCGACCAGCTGGTCTTCGGCATCCCGAACGAGGGGTTCGAGCACGACGAGGTGCTCGAGATGCTGGAGCTGTTCGGCACCCGGGTCATCCCCGAGTACGACCACGAGCCGGTCCACCGCACCACGCGCATGCGGGCCACGGCCAAGCGCAAGCACCCCGACTTCGCCCACCCCCTGCCGCCCGAGACCAGCGCCGTCACGGTGCTCCCCACCAACGCGCTCCCCCCCCTCGGGAGCTGATCCCACGGCCCCCGTCGCCACCGCCACCCGCACCCGGCTGCTCGACGAGGCCGAGCGGCTCTTCGCACGCGGCGGCGTCGAGGGCATCACCACCCGCGAGATCACCGAAGCCGCCGGCCAGCGGAACACGTCAGCGGTCAGCTACCACTTCGGCTCGCGCCAGGGCCTGCTGCTCGAGATCCTCGCCCGCCGGGGTGCCGGCGTGGACCGGGAGCGGGGCCGGCTGCTCGCCGGCACCGGACCGGACCCGGCGGTGGCGGACCTCGTCCGGTGCCTGGTCGTGCCCTACGCCGCCCTCCTCCACGACCCCGGCGGCCGCTCGTACCTGCGGATCGTCGCCCAGCTCCGCGGCCGCTTCGCCGCCTGGCGGGTGGCATCCGACGCCGCCACCACGGAACACCTCGCCACCGTGCTGGCCGCCATCGAGGCCCGGCCCGACGCTCCGCCCCCGGTCCAGCGCGAGCGCGTGGTCGCGCTGATCATGCTGCTCACCGGCGCGGTGGCGGAGCGGGCCCGCCGCATCGACGACGGCGTCGGCAACGAGCTCGACCACGACGGGTTCGTGGCCAACCTCACCGCCATGGGCGCCGCCGTCGTCACCGCCTGAGGCCGACCGCGAGCAACCCGACGGTCAGCCCGCCCAGTAGTCCTCTTCGCCCTCGTCGTCCGCGCCGTCCGCCTCGGCCGCCGGTTCGGCGGATGCGTCCACCAGCCCGTCGGGGGCGACCGGCTCGGTGAGCACGGCGGTGGACGCCATCGCCGCCACCGGCTCATCAGCGGCAAGGAGGTGGGCCTCGTCCGCGGCCGGGGCGTCGTCGGTGGCCGGGGCGTCGTCCGCCGTGGGCGGCGCGGCGTCGACCACCAGGGTGCGGACCTCGAGCGGGATCTCCACCACCTCGGCACCCGGCGCGGCCGCGGCCGGGGCGGTGAGCGAGATGGCCCGGGCGTCGCGCTGGCGCCCGACCCAGCCCTCGAGCGCCGAGGGGATGCCCGCCTGGCGGTCGCCCCAGTCGACGATCTCCTTGGCCCCCGCCACCAGCTCGTGCAGCGCCCGCCGGTCCTTGCGGAGCACGGCCGGGATGAAGCCGAGGCCGAGGATGAAGCTGAACGGGAAGACCAGGGTGCGCACGAACGCGCGCCCCGGCCCGAGGGGACGGCCGTCGAGGCCGACCACCCGGAGGCCCACCAGCGCCTTGCCCGGCGTGCGCCCGGCGATCTCGATGCTGCCCCAGAGGTACAGGCCGAACCAGCTGAAGTAGGCGATGGTCCAGCCGATCCCGGCACCGCGGGTGGGCTGGATGGCGTTGCCGGTGAACAGCTCGATCATCGCCCGGCCCAGGTACGCCACCATCCCGAACAGGACCGACACGAAGAACAGGTCCAGGCCGAAGGCGATGATGCGGCTGATGGGCCCCGCAGGACGGCCGGTGGCGCTGAGCTTGGGCGCATCGGGCAGCGTCGGCCGCTCCCGGCGGAAGATCCGGTCCACCGCCCCCATGAGGATGATGTCGACGCCGACCAGCTGGCGGCGGGCCAGGTCGAGGGTGCGGGTCATCACCCCGGTGCTGGCCTCGGCGACGATCTCGTCGATGCCGGCCTTGGCCACGATGGCCTTGATGTCGACGTCGTCGAGCAGGGCGTTGAGGTCGACCTGGCCGATGACCTCGTTCATGTCGATGCGGCCGATCAGCGCCGACACGTCGATCCGGGCGAGCAGCGCGTCGATGTCGATGCGGCCCAGGAGGGCATCGATGTCGATGCGGGTGAGCAGGGCGTCGAGGTCGACCCGGGTGATGAGGGCATCGACGTCCACCCGCTCCATCAGCGCGTCGACGTCGAGCTTGTCGATCAGCGCGTCAGGATCGACGGCGTCCACGACCGTGGGGACGATCGCCCCCATGACGCGGCCCACGGGCGATCGGTGCTCGGTCACGATCCGGACCGTACTCGCTGGACACAGATCCGGACATCGATGCCCGGACCCGGGCCGGGACGCGGAACGGCACGGAGACCCGCAGGCCTCCGTGCCGTCCCGGATGTCACGGTGCGGGGTTCAGCTGGCGAGCAGCTTGGCCTTCTGGGCCTCGAACTCCTCGGCGCTCAGCACGCCGCTGTCGCGCAGGGCGGCCAGCTTCTCGAGCTCGGCCGCGGTGCTGTGACCACCGGAGGCGCCGACGGTCTGGCGGATGTACGCCTGGGCCGCTTCGTCACGCGCCTTGGCGTCCTCCATCGCGTGCTCGCCCATCTTGTGGCCGCGAGCGATGAGGTACACGAACACGCCCAGGTACGGGAGGAAGATCACGAAGAAGATCCAGACGAACTTCGCGACGCCACTCAGATCCCGGCTCCGGAAGATGTCCGAGAACACCATGATCAGCAGCCAGATCCAGATGAAGAACATCGTGAACCAGATGATCGACCAGAGGACCTGACCGGTCCCCCATTCAGCAGCAAGCATCAGTTGCGCCCTTTCGTTGTGGCCGGCGACGGACGTCGCAGAGCGGCCGATCGTGCACGGGCGAAACAAGCAGGAACGACTTCGCCACCCGCGGCGATGGTTCGACGGCGCCATGGGGCGCCACCGGCCCCGGAACGCCCGGAGCGTGCGTAAGTGTGACCACAGGTCACGCGCCGGTCAAGCCAGTCCACCGGCGACGACACCGGTGTCCGGTCTCCCCCGGGGCGGTCGCGTAGCGTCCGCCCCCGTGGATGTGACGGGACTAGCCATCGCCGCAGGAGGCGCCGCCATCCTGGGCGGATCGGTCCTGGGCGCCCGGCACCCCACGATCCACCCCACCGAGGCCCGGGTGTTCCGGTTCGTGAACGGCTGGCCCGACTGGCTCTACTGGCCGCTCTGGGTCCCGATGCAGCTCGGCAACCTGGCCGTCGGCACCGGGGTCGGCCTCCTCGTCGCCATCGGCCTCGAGACCGCCGAGGTCGCCGTGGCCGTGGTGCTGGCCGCCGTCCTCAAGCTGGTGGCCGAGCGGATCGTGCGCCGGGAGCTGGCCGCCTACCTGGAGGTGCGGCAGCGGCCCGGCACCAGCGAGCCCGGTGCCCGCCTGCGCGGCGCGGACGTGCCGCTCCAGGGGATGAGCTTCCCGTCGGGCCACGTCATCTTGGTGGCCGCCATCGCCACCGTCCTCACCGGCCACCTCGATGCCGGGACCGCCGCCATCCCGTTCGTCCTCGCGGCGCTCGTCGCCGTCGGCCGCGTGTTCGTCGGCGCCCACAACCCGCTCGACGTCACCGCCGGCATGGGCGCCGGCCTCCTGGTCGGCGGCCTCCTCGCCGCCGCCCTGTCCTGATCCTCCGCCCGACGCCCCCCGACGAGCTCCCGACGAACTCCCGAACTTTCGATGCTGGTGGTTGCAGAGCAACCGCGAGCATCGAACGTTCGTGTCGGGAAGCCGGGGGGGATCGGTCAGGGGGTGAGGGTGGCGATGCGGGTGCGGAGGTCGTCGAGGCGGCCGGGCTGGGCCTTGAGGGCCGTGCGGGTGGCGCCGCTGAGCATCGGGAGCTGGAGGCGATCGAGGGCGGTGGCGAGGGCCTCGGGTCCGACGGCGGCCAGCGCTGACCCGAACGCCCGGTCCGACCCGACCACGGTGGCGACCGACGCGGTGAACTCGGCGAGGTCGGTGGCCAGCAGCAGGTCCGACGCGGCGATCTCGCTGAAGCCGAAGTCGATGATCCAGGCGGCGCCGTCGTCGGCCAGGAACACGTTGGCCAGGCGCAGGTCGCGGTGGGCGACGCGGTGGGTGCGCAGGATGGCCAGCTGCTCCCACACCAGCCCGATCACCTCGTCGGTCATCTCCTCGGGCTCGAGGCGGTCGAGCGAACGGCCGGCGATGGCCTCGTAGGCCAGCACGAAGCCCGCCGGGCTCTCGGTGGACGCGAACGCCGCCACCCGCGGGGTGCGCACGCCGAACTGGGTGGCCATGAGCGAGACCAGCGCCTCGTGCTCCACGGCCCGGCGCAGCGACGCGTCGGCCTTCTCGTCGCCGAGGTCGCGGGGCTGGATGCGGCGGTAGAGGCGGAACATCAGGTCCGCGCTGCGCTCGTCGGCGCCCAGCGCCTTCACGAACAGCTTCGACCCGTCGGCGGCGGTGGCGAAGTACGGGGTGGAGCCGCGGGCGTCGAGGCTGGCCTGCTCGAGCTTCGCCAGCGGCACGCCCACCGCCTTCAGCCCGGCGGCGATGCCCGGTCCGGTGGGCCGCTGCGAGGGCCCGCCGAGCAGCACGATGACGGCGGCACCGGTGGTCCAACCGGCGAGGATGGCGAGGAGGGTGTCGAACGCGACGGGCGACTCCACGAAGTGCACCACCGCCACCGCCATGGTCAGGGCCCACCCGACCCGCCGCCAGGTGCGCGGCACCCAGGGGGCGCAGGTGGTGACCACCGCGACCAGGGCGGCGACCGCACCCGCGGACCACTGGCCGCCGCCACCGATGGCAGCGATGGTCTGGGCGTCGGCGACGCGGGCGCCGGGGTCGCCGGCGAGGCGGTGCAGGACGGCGGTGAGCACGCCGGCACCGAGGGCGGCCACGAGGGCGGCCACCAGGATGTGCCAGGCGCGCGACCGGATCACCGCGGCCAGCCCCGTGGAGAAGAGGACCAGCGCGATCAGCTGGGCGCCCACGGCCAGGGCGGTGAGGAACCAGGTGGGCAGCTGGTCGAGGCCCCGCAGGAGGTCCGCGACGAAGTCGACCATCGTCTCGCCGAACAGCGCCCCCAGCAGCGCGACCACGATCAGGGCGACCAGCGCCACCGCCAGGCGCAGGACGTCGCTCGGTGCCTGGGTGACCCGCTCCTCCGACGACGCCGTGATCTCGACGCCGTCCACCACGGTTGCCGTCATCAGATCCCGGTCTCCGCCTCGAGGCGGCCGTCGGCGATGGCGGCCAGCAGGGTGGCGTGGTCCCGGTCGTTCTGGTCGGCGTAGGCCGCCGCGAACGAGGCGATGGCCTGGTCGAACACGACGCCGTTGCCCAGGTAGGCGGCGATGGCCACCCGGTCGCCGGAGCGGGCGTGGGCCCGGGCCAGGGTCCAGGCGCACAGCTCGCCGTAGCGGGCCAGCATCGGCGGCTCCAGCAGCTCGATCTCCACCGACGCCTTCCAGTCCCACAGCTGGCGCATGAAGTAGTCGCGCCGGATGCCGTCGATGCCGTCGGTCTGCTGCCAGCCGAGGAGGATGTCGCTCGACGCCTGCATGAGGCGCTGGCCCTCGACGACCCGCTGTCCGTGCGTGGGGTACTCCGACGCCGGCAGGAACTGCTCCAGCACCGACGCCTGCGCCTCCTTCACCTGCAGCACCAGCGGGTCGTCCTCGTCCCTCCCGATGAACAGCGCGATCCAGGCGCGGGTGCCGACGCTGCCGACGCCCACCACCTTCCGGGCCAGGTCCATGAACTGGTACTTGTCCAGCAGGTGCCGGCGGTCCGCGTTGAGGCTCTCGTGGTACGAGTCCAGCGAGCCCCGGACGGCGGCCTCGAGGTCCTTGCCGAGCTCGGTGCCGAACAGCTTCCCGGCCGACACGATGAGCGGCGGGTCGTCGATGAACTGCAGGCGCCCGTCGACGACGGTGGTGAGCTTGGCGGCGGCTCGCAGCTGGTTCTTGCCGTGCGCCTTCGCCAGCCCCTTGCGGGCCCGCTTGCGCTGGGCGGCGTCGGCCTGGGCCTGCATGGTGCCGAGGAAGCTCTCGACATCGAGCGAGGAGTACCAGACCTCCAGGTCTCGCATCGCCGCGAACTGGGCCATGGCCTCGCGGTAGGCGCGGCCGGCGGCCAGGACCATGTCGGATCGGGTGGCGTCGTCGAACCCGTTGGCCCGGGCGGCGACCTCGATGCTGGCCACCAGGCGCTTCACGTCCCACTCGAACGGACCGGGCAGGGTCTCGTCGAAGTCGTTGAGATCGAAGACCAGCTTCCGCTCGGGCGAGGCGAACCCGCCGAAGTTGCTGAGGTGGGCATCACCGCACAGCTGGACGGTGAGGCCGCTGTTCGGCAGCGCCGCCAGGTCGGCCGCCATCATCAGCGCGGCGCCGCGGTAGTTGGCGAACGCCGACACGGACATGCGGCCGTGGCGGATCGGCACCAGGTCGGGCACGCGGGTCTCGGCCTGCTGCTGCAGCAGCGCCACCGGGTCGTGGGTGCGCCGGTCCTCGCTCCACTCGGCGTGGGCGCTGCGGGGCACGATCTTGCGCGCCGCCTTACCCGTGGCGATCCGCTCCTCGACCGTCGGGTGCGGGGCGCCGAAGTGCGGCAGGTTGTCGGCGGAGGTGGGCATGGACGCGCTCCCGGCGGGTCGGCGCGGGTGGGCGACCGACCGCCTCCCGCGTGGATGATCGGCCCCGTTCTTACCAGGCCCGACCCCGATGTGGCCGCGTGGACACACCGGACGTGCGAACATGACGGCGTCGGCCCCTCGGGCAGACGCATCCCGCGGGAACCGCTTTGCTAAGCATGGCCCCGCAACCACCCCACCCCGCCCGGCGGGCGCACCCTGCAGAGGAAGCACAGTGACCGACGAAGACGTACACGGACCGATCGATTTCGTCCTGATCGAGTTCCAGGGCGACCGGCTCACCGGTGAGGCCGGCGCCGCCCTGCTCGACCTGGTCGACGCGGGCATCGTCCGCATCTGGGACCTGCTCATCATCGTGAAGAACGACGACGGCAGCATCGAGGGCATCGACATCGAGGACCTCGATGCCGACCACCTCGGCAGCTTCACCGCCTTCAGCGGCGCCCAGTCCGGCCTGCTCGGCGACGACGACGTGGCCGAGGCCAGCAACGCCCTCGAGCCCGGCACCGTCGCTGCGCTCATCGTCTACGAGAACACGTGGGCGATCCCGTTCGTGAAGGCCGCCCGCAACGCCGGCGCCGAGGTCGTGGCCACCGCCCGCATCCCCGCCGACACCGTCATCGAAGTGCTCGAAGCCGCTGAAGCGGCCAGCTGAGAGGAACCAGACCCATGCCAGGATTGATCCGAGGAGTCGCTCGCACGGCGGTCATCGCCGGCACGGCCACCGCCGTCAGCGGCCGGGTGCAGCGCCGCCAGGCCGAGAAGTACACCAGCCGCGACGCGCAGATCTACGCCGACCGCAACGCCGCGTACCAGCAGGACGTGGCCGCGCAGCAGCCGCAGCAGCAGTACGCCCCGCCGCCGCCCCAGCCGGCCGCCGCCCCGCAGATGGACACCATCGAGCAGCTCAAGCAGCTCGGCGAGCTCCACAGCCAGGGCATCCTCACCGACGAGGAGTTCGCCGCCCAGAAGGCAAAGGTGCTGGCCGGCTGATCACGCCGCCGCCACCAGCGCACGAGTCCGTGCCCGCCCTCCGGGGCGGGCACGGTCGCGTCCGGGCTCAGCCGTGGTCGTGGTCGAAGCTGTCGACCGCCACGGTGATGGCCAGGATGAGGGCCTGGTCGGCGGACTCGTTGACCTCGACGCCGTAGGTGTCGCGCAGCCGGAACCACTTCTTGGAGATCTCGGCGATCTTGTCGCCGGCCTGCTCGATCTCGTACTCGTGGTCGACGACGTTGCCGTGGGCCTTGAGGTTGCGGCCGTCGGCCTCGATCGTGAACCGCTCGCGGATGCCGACGAGGGCCCGCTTCACCGTGTACTCCTTGCCGCCGGTCTCGATCTTGATGGCGTCGCGCACGCTGAGCTTCTTCTCACGGATCAGGGCCACCTCCTTGCCGTGGACGTCCTCGAGGACCCACGTGTCGCGCAGGCGGGCGGCCTTGCCGTTGACCTTGAAGACCTTGTTCCCCGAGTCGTCCTCGATCCAGTAGTCGTCGCCGATGGCGATCATCTTCTGGCGCATCTGGTACTTGATGGTCTTCTCACGCTTGAACAGCCCCACGGCGTGCCCCTCCTGGTCCGGCGAACGCCGCGCTGGCGGCTAGAACGGCGCCCGACGTCGCGCGGGCGGCGGTGGAGGAACACGACCATGGCTGAGCCGGCGACGACGTCGAGCACCACGAAGGCGACGGCGACCGCTGCGGCGGGCGCCGTGCTGCTGACGCTGGCCACCGCGCAGTTCCTGATGACGCTCGACAGCTCCGTCATGAACGTGTCGATGGCCACCGTGGCCGACGACCTCGGCACCACCATCACCGGCATCCAGACGGCCATCACGCTCTACACGCTGGTCATGGCCACGCTGATGATCACGGGCGGCAAGATCGGGACCATCATCGGCCGGCGCAAGGCGTTCGCCATCGGCTGCGTGATCTACGGCGCCGGCTCCCTCGTGACCGGCGCCTCGCCAACGCTCGGCGTGATGATCGTCGGCTGGTCCTTCCTCGAGGGCATCGGCGCCGCCCTCATCCTCCCGGCCATCGTCGCCCTGGTAGCCGGCAACTTCGCACCGGCCGAACGGCCGAAGGCCTACGGGCTGGTGGCCGCGGCCGGCGCCATCGCGGTGGCGGCGGGCCCGCTGATCGGCGGGCTGGCCACCACCTACGCGTCGTGGCGCTACGTGTTCTTCGGCGAGGTGGTGCTGGTGGTCGCCATCTTGTTCCTGTCCCGCCGGGTGGCCGATGCGCCCAGCGAGGGCCATCACCGCCTCGACCTCACCAGCACCCTGCTGTCGGTGCTCGGCCTCGGCACCGCCGTGTTCGGCGTGCTCCGCTCGAGCGAGTGGGGGTGGATCACCCCCAAGCCGGGCGGCGCCGCCTGGTTCGGCATCTCCCCCACGTTCTGGCTGATCGTGATCGGCCTGTTCGTGGTGTGGCTGTTCTTCGTGTGGCAGCACCGGCTCATCCGCAACGGCAAGGAGCCCCTGGTCGACCCGGCGCTGCTGGCGGTGCCGCAGCTCACCGGCGGGCTGCTGATGTTCTTCTTCCAGTTCCTGCTGCAGGCCGGCGTGTTCTCCAGCGTCCCGCTGTTCCTGGCGGTGGTGCTCGAGCTCAGCGCGCTCGACACGGGCCTCCGGGTCATGCCGCTGTCGCGCGCCCTGCTGGTGGCGGCCGCGGGCGTGCCCAAGGTGTGGCCGCGGGCGCGTCCCCGGCTGGTGGTCCGCGTCGGCCTGCTCCTGATGCTGGGCGGCATCCTCGCCCTGCTCAGCGGCATCGAGCTGGACGCCAACGCCGGGGTCGTGGCCCTGCCGATGGTGCTGATCGGGCTCGGCATGGGCGCGCTCTCGTCGCAGCTCGGCGCCGTCACCGTGTCGTCGGTGCCCACCGAGCAGAGCGGCGACGTCGGCGGCCTCCAGAACACCGCCACCAACCTCGGCGCCTCCATCGGCACGGCCCTGGCCGGCTCGGTGATGATCGCCGTGCTCACCTCCACCGCCCTCTCGGGCATCAACGCCTCCACCGCGATCCCGGCATCGGTGCAGGATCAGGCCACGGTGGAGCTGGCGTCGGGCATCCCATTCGTGTCGGACACCCAGCTCGAGGAGGCGCTGGCCGACGACGGCCTGTCCACCCAGGCCAGCGACGACATCCTCGAGGCCAACCGCGAGGCCCGGGTGCAGGGCCTCGACGCCGCCCTCGGCGTGCTGGCGGTGATCGCGGTGATCTCGCTGTTCTTCACCCGGCGCATCCCGGCCGTGCCCGTCGGCGACGAGGGGACCGACGAAGCGATCGACGGGGCGGCCGCAGGGGCACCGCCGGACCGGAGCTGACCCGGGGCGGGCCCGCGGCACGCCGGCCCGAGCCGCGCGCTCCGGTTGGGGCGGGGCGTCAGCCGGTGTAGTCCGCGGTGGCCGGGATCGGCCGGGCCGGCGCGGGACCAGGCTGCGCGGGCAGCGTGGTGGAGGTCGGGGCCGCGCTGGTGCACACGGGATCGGTGATGACGGCCAGCACCGTGGCGGTGGCCGTGCTCGGGCTGCCGATCTCGTAGGGCGCGTCGGGGTTCGAGGCGAAGCCGATCTCGATGGTGACGGTGCCGGTGGCGGTGCCCGAGTCGATCTCGAAGGTGGTGCTGGACGACCCGGCCGGGATCGTCAGGCCTTCACCCGGCCGGTAGTCCGACGGGATGGTCCCGCCCCACGCCAGGTCGACGAACAGGTCCGTGGACGTGTCACCGGTGCGGGTCACGGTGACCGAGGCCGGGTCGAGCTGCGTCGTGGCGGAACCAGAGCAGTTGCCGACGGTGGTCAGCAGGCCGTCGGACGCTGAGGCGGTGACCACCGGGAGCGCCGTCTGGCTGCTGGCGCGGCCGGCAGGGCCGATCACCACCAGCACCATCGAGACCACGGCGGCCAGGATCACCGCCGGCCCCACGCGCCGACCCACCATCGCCATCGACCCGTCCATGCCCCGCCTCGCGCTTTCGACTGTTCCGGCGGCACGCTACCGAGTGCCCGTGCCGACCGCCACCGGTCGCCGGGCCTACTCCGCCGGCACCCAGCGGGCCGGGCGCTTCTCCAGGAACGCGCCCATGCCCTCCCTGGCCTCGTCGCTGGTGAACAGCTCGGCGCTGAACTGCTGGGTCCAGGCGAAGGCGTCGTCCACCGGCATGCCGGGCACCTCGGCGAGGAGCCGCTTGCTGGCGGCGATGGCGTTGGGCCCGCCGGCCAGCAGATCGGTGACGATCTCGTCGACGGCGGCGTCGAGCTCCTCGGCCGGGACCGCCCGGTTGATGAGCCCGATGCGGGCGGCCTCGTCCGCGAGGAACCGGTTGCCCCGGAGGAACGCGGCCCGGGCGTCGGCCTCGCGCAGCTTCGGCAGGCAGAGGACCGAGATCATGGCCGGGGCCACCCCGACGCGGACCTCGGTGAAGCCGAACTTCGCCGTGTCGACCGCGACCGAGATGTCCATCGCGGCGGCCAGGCCCATGCCGCCGGCGACGCAGTGGCCGTTGATCCGGCCGACGTACGGCTTCGGTGACCGACGGAAGCGGGCGAACACCTCGGCCATGTCGACCGTGCGGCCGGCGGTGGCGCCCGAGGACTGCTGCGACAGGTTGGCCCCGGCGCAGAACACGGTGCCGGCGTTGGTGAGCACGATCACCCGGACCGCCGGGTCGGCGTCGGCGGCGTCGAGGATGTCGACCAGCTCCACCAGGAGGTCGGCGCTGAGCGCGTTGCGGCGGGCCTGGTCGTTGAGGGTGACGGTGAGGACGCCACCGGCGAGGGACTGCTCCACGAGGGCCATCAGGACTCCTTGGTCTTGGGTGCGGGGCCGTCGGTGGCCGGGCCGGCGAACGCCTGGGCGCGGATGAGCCAGTCGGTGGCGACGGGGCCGGTGACCACCAGGTCCGTGTCGTCGACGTGGCGGCGCTGGGTGACCACCAGGCAGAAGTCCTCGGCGGGGCCGGTGACGGTGTTCTCGGTGGCGGTGGCCGGGTCGCCGTAGGTCCAGGTGGCCCCGGAGGGCGCGGTGAGCACCACGCTCACGTCCCCCTCGGGCGGTTCCATGCCCCGGTTGATGTACGACCAGCCCCGGGTGATGAACCCGAGCTGGGCGATGTGGCGGAGCCGGTCCGTGGCCGGCCGGTCGGCGCCGACCGTGTCGACGATGTCCTGGCCGTGCGCCCACACCTCCATGAGCCGGGCGGTGAGGAACGACTTCGACCCCATCGACGGGCCGTACCAGGCGATGCGGGAGTCGTTCTGCAGCGTGGCGGCCGCCTCGGCCAGCAGGGCCCGGTTGCCGCGCCAGGCGGCCAGCAGCTCGGCGGGCGGGAGGTGGCGCCACTCGTCCATCTCGAAGGCGTCGACCGCCTCGTCGCCACCGGCGGCCGCCTCCAGCAGGGCGTGCACGGTGGCCGGGAAGGCGTCGGGGTCGGTGATGGCCAGGGCCGCGTTGCCGTCGAAGTAGGTGAGGTGGGCCAGCTGGTCGGCCACCGTCCACCGGGGGCTGGGCGTGGGCAGGGCGAGCTGCTCGGCCGTGAGGTCGCGCACCACCAGGTCCAGCGCCTCCTGCTCGGCCAGCAGGTCATCTCGGACTTCGGACACATCCATCGTGGTCAGCCTCTCAGGTCGGTTCGATCGGTGAGCGCGTGCAGCAACCCGGCGCTGCGGCAGGTTCCTGCACACGCCCCGGACCGCTTGGTCGTTCGTGTGCAGCAACCCGGTGCTGCGACGGGTTCCTGCACGTGGGCGGTGGTCATGGACGGGGCGCGGTGAGGCCGCGGAGGATCAGGTCGACGACGGCGTCGGCCGCGTCCTTGGGCGAGGTGCGGAGGGTGGCCATCACCTCGGGTCGGATGAACTCCTGACCGAGGGTGGCCAGCGTGTGGGCCACCGCCGCGGTGTCGACCGGGGCGATGTCGCCCTGCTCCACAGCGAGATCGAGGAGGGTGCGGGTGACCGCCACCACGTAGTCCGCGTGGTCGCCGTTGCGGCGCCGGGCGGCGGGCATGGCGGCGAGGTCCCGGGAGTAGGCGTCGGTGGTGCCGCTGACCGCCACCGTGGCCGCGCTGAGGTACGCCCGGATGGCGTCGAGCGGGGCCATGTCCGGCGCGATGGCGGCCCGCGCCTCTCGGCCGACTCGCCACAGGTGGGTGTCGACCACGGTGAGGACCAGCTCGTCGCGGCTCGGGGCCAGGCCGTAGAGCGTGCGCAGCGAGCAGTTCAGCCGACCGGCGATCTCCGACATGGTGAGGTCGGCGAAGCCGTCGCGGAACAGCCCGCCCAGCTGGGTGAGCAGCTCCCGCTGGCGGTCGGTGAGGCGGTGGAGGTCGTCACGGCTGAGCATCGGCCGCGGCGCCGGGATGGCGCGCAGCCGCTGCTCCAGCTCCGAGGTGGCGGCGGGCGCCGTCACGGACCGACCGTCATTCGCCGACCAGGTCCAGGGGCACCTCGACGATGCGGGCCCGGAGCCACTCGCCCAGGCCCTTGGCCTGCCCGTCCTGGCGGGTGGAGGCGGCCACACCCTCCTGGAGGAGGCCGTAGATCACGAAGTTGAGCGACCAGAGGTTGGGCAGCTCGAAGCGCTCGACGCGGAGGTCGGCGGCCTCGGGGAGCAGCTCCTGGAGCCGATCCACGGTGAGGTGCTGGGCCAGCCACGCGTAGGCGTCGGCGTGGCGGGCGAACACGCCGAGGTTGGCGTTGCCGCCCTTGTCGCCCGACCGGGTGCCGAACACCCGGCCGAGGGCGATGGGCACGGTCTGGCCGCCGGGGGCGTCGGGGAGGTCGATCGGCGCCGGGGTCACGGTCGCGTCGCCGGTGGGGGCGACGGACTCCACCACCGTCTGCGCGCCGCCGAGGACCACGACGTGCTGCGGCACCAGGTCGGCCGGCACGACGGCGGGCCGGTAGACGCCGAACGGCTTGGCCACGCCCATGCCGGCGACCGCGAACAGGCCGGGGATGGTGGCGAGGGCCAGCTCGTTGATGGCGCTGGACGCCCCCTTCACCTTGCGCTCGTCGGGGTCCTTCAGCGTGATGCGCCAGAGGGCGACGGCCTCCTCGTCGGTGGCCGGGTCGTGCTTGTCGGTGCGGACGAGGTGCGTGGTGACGCTGGCGATGTCGTCACGGGCCACCGTGGCCGAGGCCCAGAACGCGTCCTCGACCAGCTCGGCCTTGGCCTCGATGTCGAGCCCGGTGAGGGCCACGTTGAGGTCGGTGCGGAACCCGCCGAGCTCGTTCATGGCCACCTTCAGGGTGGACGGCGGCGGCTCGCCCTGGGTGCCGCTGACCCGCACGCGGTCGTGGTCGACCTGATCCAGGCGGACGGTGTCGAAGCGGGCCGTGACGTCGGGGCCGAGGTACGCGGGCGAGCCGATCTCGTAGAGCAGCTGCGAGGTGACGGTGCCCACCGTGACCGCGCCGCCGGTGCCGTCGTGCTTGCCGATGACGCTGGATCCGTCGGCGGCGATCTCGGCCCACGGGAACCCGGTGTGGGTCAGGCCGTGGAGCTCGGTGAAGAACGAGTAGTTGCCACCGGTGGCCTGGGTGCCGCACTCGATGATGTGCCCGGCCACCACCGCACCGGCCAGGGCGTCCCAGTCGTCGCGCTGCCAGCCGTGGTGCCAGGCGGCGGGGCCGGCCACGACGGCGGCGTCGGTGGTGCGGCCGGTGACCACGATGTCCGCACCTGCGGTGAGGGCCTCGACGATGCCCCAGCAGCCGAGGTAGGCGTTGGCGGTGAGGAAGCGGCTGGTGTCGCCCACGGGCTCGCCGGTCTCGAAGTGGTCGAGGTGCACCCCGGCCGCCACCAGCTCACCGAGCCGGGGCAGGAGGTCGTCGCCGTCCACGTAGGCGATGGTGGGGCTCAGGCCCAGCTTGTCGGCCACCTCGGCCACGGCCTCGGCGCAGCCGTCGGGGTCCAGGCCGCCGGCGTTGGTGACCACCTTGATGCCCCGGTCCAGGCACGTGCCCATGACCTGTTCCATCTGGGTGACGAACGTGCGGGCGTAGCCGCCGCCGGGGCGCTTCATCCGGGTGCGGGCGAGGATCAGCATGGTGAGCTCCGCCAGCCAGTCGCCGGTGAGCACGTCGATGGGGCCGTCCTCCACCATCTCCCGGGCCGCGCTGAGCCGGTCTCCGTAGAACCCCGAGCAGTTGGCGATGCGGATCGGCTCGCTCATCGATTCGTCCGATCCGTTCTTGTGCAGATCCCGCAGCCTGAGCCTGCTCGATCCGCACCAGAACCCTCGTCGACGCCCGTGGCCGGGGTTCTTGCGGTGATGTTGCAGCCGGAGGCTGCCGGATCTGCACAAGAACGGTTCACGGCTGCGGCTCCCCGGCTTGATCGGTCGGCTCGAAGACCAGGAGGAGGGCGCCGTTGGCGACCTGGTCGCCGGCGGCGACGCGGACCTCGGCGACGGTGCCGTCGGCCGGGGCCGCCATGTGGTGCTCCATCTTCATGGCCTCGAGCACCACGAGGGTCTGGCCCTGGGTGACGGCCTGGCCGGCGTGGACCCGGACGTCGAGCACCACGCCGGGCATGGGGGCGGTGAACCCGCCGGCGACCGACGCGGGCTCGGGCGGGGCGAAGCGGGGCACCACCACCAGGTGGGCGGTGGACGACCCGATGCTGAGGTAGAGGTCGTCGCCGTCGAGGGTGATGCGGGCGGTGCCACGCTGGCCGTCGACCTCGAGGTCGATGGACGAATCGGTCCAGCCGTGGACCACGGCCCGCCCGTCGTCGCCGAGGCGGAAGGTGCCGTCGCGCTGGGCGCGGTAGCGGATGGTGTGCTCCAGGTCGCCCCACCGGAACGTGACCGACTGGTCGGGGAGGCGGGCGTTGCGCCAACCCGACGGCATGGCGCCGAGGACGGTGGCGGCGCGACGGTTGCGCTCCTGGAGCCAGAGGGCGGCCACCTCGCCGAGGCGGCGGATGCCGTCGGCCTCCGGTTCCACAGCGCGCGGCGGGTCGACCCGGTCGATGAAGTCGGTGGTGGTGGCGCCGTCGAGGAACTCGGGCGAGCGCAGGGTGGCCACCAGGAAGTCGCGGTTGGTGGTGACCCCGCCGATGTGGAGCCGGGCCAGGGCCAGGGCCAGGCGGGAGGCGGCTTCGGTGCGGGTGGGGGCGTGGGCGACGACCTTGGCCAGCATCGGGTCGAACTGCACGCCGACGACCGAGCCGGCCTCGACACCCTTCTCCCATCGGACCGCCGGTTCGGCAGCCGGGGCGAACGCGGCCAGGGTGCCGGTGGCGGGGAGGAAGCCGTTGGCGGGGTCCTCGGCGTAGAGGCGGACCTCGATGGCGTGCGTGGCGGCCGGCGCGGTGGCGAGCGCGGCCGCGGCGTCGGCGGCGGTGGCGGAGATGGGCGAGCCGCCTGCGACGAGGATCTGCTCGCGCACCAGGTCGACCCCGGTGACCTCCTCGGTGACGGGGTGCTCGACCTGCAGGCGGGTGTTGACCTCCAGGAAGAAGAACTCGCCGGTGTCGTCGTCGACGAGGAACTCGACGGTGCCGGTGGACGTGTAGCCCAGTGCCGACGCCAGGTCGACGGCCGCCTGGCCCATGGCCGCCCGGACCTCCTGGCTGATGCCCGGAGAGGGCGCCTCCTCGACCACCTTCTGGTGACGGCGCTGGATGGAGCACTCGCGCTCGCCCAGGTGGACGACCGTGCCGTGGGCGTCGCCCAGGATCTGGATCTCCACGTGGCGGGACCGGGCGACGTAGCGCTCCAGGAACACGCGGTCGTCGCCGAACGAGCTGAGCGCCTCCCGGCGGGCGGCGGCCACGGCTTCGTCGAGGTCCTCGGCCCGCTCGACGATGCGCATGCCCTTGCCGCCGCCTCCGGCTGACGCCTTGACCAGCAGCGGGTACCCGACGGCGGCGGCCTCGGACGGATCCTCGGTGGACGGCAGGGTGGGCACGCCGGCGGCGATGGCGGCCGCCTTGGCGTTGATCTTGTCTCCCATGGCCGTGATGACCTCGGGCGCTGGGCCGATCCAGGTGAGTCCGGCGTCGGCGACCGCCTGGGCGAAGGCGGCGTTCTCCGACAGGAAGCCGTAGCCGGGGTGGATGGCGTCGGCGCCGACGCGTCGGGCGGCGGCGAGGATGGCGTCGCCGTCGAGGTACCCGGTGGCCAGGCGCACCGCGTGCTCCGCCTCGCGCACGTAGGGGGCGTCGGCGTCGGCGTCGACGTGGACGGCGGTGGTGCGCAGGCCCATGGCGGTGGCGGTGCGGAACACCCGCCGGGCGATCTCGCCGCGGTTGGCGACCAGGACCGAGGTGATGGGGGTGGGGGTCACGTCGCTCACAGCCGGAACACCCCGTACCCCTCGGCGCCGGCCACTTCTCGGTTGGCGGCGACCGACAGGCACATGCCGAGGACCTCGCGAGTGTCGCGGGGATCGATGATGCCGTCGTCGGTGATGGCACCGGTGGCCCGCAGCGCCAGCGAGCCCTCCTCCTGGATGGCCTCGACCATGGCCACCAGCTGGGCGTCCTCTTCCTCGTTGAACGCCTCGCCCTTGCGAGCGGCCTGGCCCCGTCGGACGATGGACATGACCCCGGCGATCTGCTTCGGGCCCATCACGGCGATCTTGGCGGTGGGCCACAGCCACGTGAACCGGTTGCCGAAGGCCCGTCCGGACATGGCGTAGGTGCCGGCGCCGTAGGACGCACCGATGACCACGGTGAGGTGGGGCACGGTGGAGTTGGTGACGGCGTTGATCATCTGGCTGCCCTTCTTGATGATCCCGTCCTCCTCGAAGTCCTTGCCGACCATGAAGCCGGTGATGTTCTGGAGGAACACGAGCGGCACGTCGATCTGGTTGCAGAGCTGGATGAAGTGGGCGGCCTTCTGGGCGGCGTCGGGGTAGATGACGCCGTTGTTGCCGAGGATGCCCACGGGGAAGCCGTGGATGCTGGCCCAGCCGCACACCATGGTGGGGCCGAAGCGAGGCTTGAACTCCTCGAACCGGGAGCCGTCGACGGTGCGGGCGATGACGTCGCGCACGTCGACCGGGGTGCGCAGGTCCCGGCTGACCAGACCCAGGAGCTCCTCGGGGTCGTGCAGCGGCGCGTCGGGCGAGAGGGTGGGCTCGGGACCGGCCTTGCGCCAGTTCAGGTGCGACACGACCTCCCGGCACATGCGGATCGCGTCGAGCTCGTCCTCGGCGAAGTAGTCGCCGGTGCCGGACACCTCGGCGTGGAGCTGGGCGCCGCCGAGCGACTCGTCGTCGCTGTCCTCGCCGGTGGCCATCTTCACCAGGGGCGGACCGGCCAGGAACACCTTCGACTGGTCCTTCACCACGATGGTGTAGTCCGAGAGCCCGGGCTGGTAGGCGCCGCCGGCGGTGGACGACCCGAACACCACGCACACCGTGGGGATGCGCAGCTTGGACAGCTCGATCATCTCGTAGAAGAAGCGCCCGGTCTCGGCGAAGTGGGTGGTCTGGGTCTTGCGCTCGCCGCCACCGCCGCCGCCCATCCGCAGGTCCGCTCCGGCGGACTCCACGAACGACACGTACGGCATGTTGTTGTCGCGCGCGATCTCCAGCGCCCGCATCCACTTCTTGCCCGCGTAGGGGGTGAGCGCGCCGGCCAGGACCGTGGGGTCGTTGCCCATGATCACGCACTCGACCCCGGCGATGACACCGATGCCGACGACCATGCCTCCGCCCATGGTGTAGTCCGACTCGTATCCGGCGAGGGCGCTGATCTCGAGGAACGGCGAGTCCGGGTCCAGGGCGTTGGCGATGCGCTCGCGGATGGGTAGCTTGCCCCGGCTGCGGAGGCGCTCGGTCCGCTCCGGGCCACCCCCGGCCTCGGCTTCGGCCAGCAGGGAGTCGATGACGTCGAGCTGCTCGAGCATGTCGGCCCGGTTGCGGGCGAACGCCTCGCTCCCGGTGTCGACGGCGGACGACAGCGGCGGGGCCAGCAGGGTTCGCTCCATGCCCGGACACTACCTGCGGTAACATCTGGCCGCCAGGGTTACCCCACTCGTCCGACCCCCTGCCGCCCGCCGCCGGAACCGACGGTCTCCGGTGCGAGGTTCGGGTGCGAGCGGGGACGCCGGGCACCGCCGCCCCGAACGGACAAGGATCACGCTCATGAAGAACGACATCACCGAGATGCTGGGCATCGACGTTCCGATCTTCGCCTTCAGCCACTGCCGCGACGTGGTGGCCGCCGTGTCCAAGGCGGGCGGGCTGGGCGTGCTGGGGGCGGTGGCGCACAGCCCCGACCAGCTCGAGATCGACCTCAACTGGATCGAGGCCGAGATCGGCGACAAGCCCTACGGCGTGGACCTGATCATCCCGGCGAAGTACGCCGGCGACGAGGGTGGCGGCTACTCCATGTCCGACATCGCCGGGTTGATCCCGGGCGAGTACTGGGAGTTCGTGGACGAGATCCTGGCCCGCTACGACGTGCCGCCCATGCCCGAAGATGCGGGTGGCGCGCTGTTCCAGGTGAAGGAGGACCAGCCGCTGCCGTTCTCCGAGCGGGCGTCGGGGCCCCAGCTCGAGATCTCCCTGGCCCACAAGACCGCCTTCGTGGCCAACGCCCTGGGCCCGCCACCGCAGCACATGATCGAGCGGTGCAAGGAGGAGGGCCGCCTGGTGGGCGCGCTGGCCGGCAAGGCCGTGCACGCCGAGCGCCACGTGCAGGCCGGGGTGGACATCATCGTCGCCCAGGGCGGCGAGGCCGGCGGCCACACCGGGGAGATCGGCTCCATGGTGCTGATCCCCGAGGTGGTGGACGCCGTGGCGCCCGTCCCCGTGCTGGGTGCCGGCGGGATCGGGCGCGGCCGCCAGATGGCCGCCGCCATGGCCCTGGGCGCCCAGGGCGTGTGGTGCGGGTCCGTGTGGCTGACCACCGAGGAGGCGGAGACCCACCCGGCGGTGAAGGAGAAGATGCTCCACGCCACCTCCGCCGACACCGTCCGCTCCCGCTCGCGCACCGGCAAGCCTGCCCGCCAGCTGAAGTCGGCGTGGACCGAGGAGTGGGACAACCCGGAGCACCCGCCGCTGGGCATGCCGCTCCAGCCGATCCTCACCGCCCGGGCCATCGCCCGCATCGACCGGGCCGCCATGACCCCCGGCTCCGGCGCCGAGAAGCTCGCGAACTACTTCGTGGGGCAGATCGTGGGGAACATGAACGAGACGAAGCGATCGGCCGACGTGGTCTACGAGATGGTCGACGAGTTCATCGACGCCATCAACTCGGTCCGCACCCAGATGGACGCCTGAGCGCCGACCGGTCGCCCCGACCTCAAGAGGCGGGACCCCCGGGCGATACGTTTCGGACACGCTGATCGTCCGAACCCAGGAACGCCCGTGGACCCGGCCCCGCCCCAACCCAGCACCGACGCCCCCGACGGCTCCGACGCGCCTGCGCCGACGGCTCAGCCCGAGGCCCCGTCGGAGGCCCAGCCCGAGGTCACGGGGTCGGCCAAGGGCGTGGCGGCGCTGCGCCAGCGCGCCGAGGTACTGACCGATCAGGGCAAGAAGCTGGTGGACGAGTCCCGGGCGACGCTGCCGCCGGTGGCCATGGGGTTCGCTGCGTTCGAGCGCGACAGCCACATCGGCGGGTTCCTCCTGGCCGGGGCCATCGCGTTCCGCCTGTTCGTGTTCATCCTGCCGGTGTACCTCCTGGCCCTGGTGATCGCCGGCGCCGTGTTCGCGGTGGACCCGAGCCAGACCGAGGAGGTGGCCAGCAACGCCGGCATGTCGAAGTACCTGGCGACCTCGATCGGCGACGCGGCGCAGACCTCGCACAAGAGCATGTGGCTGCTGGTCCCCGTCACCCTGTACGCCATCGCCTCGGCCGGCCGCTCCGTGGACAAGGCGATCGCCGCCGCCCACGCCCGGGCCTGGGGCATCCCGATGCCGAAGCGCAAGCCGCACTACGTGGCGCTGGGCGTGCTGGGCTTCGCCCTGTCGGTGCTGCTGGCCACCCGGATGATCTCGCTGATCCGCCACGGCGTCCTGGTGCCGGTGTCCATGGTGCTGGGCGGGCTCATCTACTTCGGGCTGTGGCTGCTGGCGTCGACCCGGCTCCCCCGCCGCGACGGCGTCTCCGTCTGGTCGCTGCTGCCGGGTGCCGTCATGGTCGGCGTGGGCACGCAGTGCCTGTACCTGTTCAACGTGCTGTACCTGAACCACAAGATCCAGACGGCGTCGGCCGCCTACGGCGCCCTGGGCGTGGCGGCGTCGGCCCTGCTGTGGCTGTACCTGCTGGGGCGGCTCATGGTGGCCTCCCCGGTGCTCAACGCCACGCTGTGGGAGCGCTCGCACGACCCCGACGGGACGCTGGCCCCGGTGGCGCCCGCCACCGAGGAGCCCAACGACCTGATCCGACCCGACTCCCCCGACGAGCCGACCGCCTGACGCCACCAGCCTCAGGGACGGGCGCTGCCGGTCCACGTCTCGTCCCAGCGCACGGAGCGGTGGCGGGCGAGGTCGACCACGTCGCCGTCGGCGTAGGCCTCCACCGCCTGGAGCGCGATCCCCACCACGACCTGCTCGTCGTCGGGCACCTCCTCCCACCAGAACGGGGCTTCGAGCGCAGCGTCGAGCGCCTCGCGCAGGTGGTACGCCGCGCAGATGCTGAGGGAGAGGACCTGCGGGTCGTCGCCGTCGGCCTGGAAGGCGAGCTCGATGGCTTCGGCGCCCGTGGCGGGATCGGCACCCGGCCGGGCACCGAGGACATCGGCACCGACGGCGGCGGATTCGGGGAAGGTGGTGGTCATGGGTCAGCTCCTTCGTTCGGGGGATCAGCACCGTACGAAGGGGGTCTGACAGTTGGCCCCGGTGCCGGCGCACCGACCGGTCGGGCAAGCTCGCGGGATCGCCGCGAACCACGATCCCGCCCTGCGCTCCGCCCGCCTCGAGGCCCAGCTGCTCACCCGTCGGTCGGCGACCTCACCCGAGGGCGTCGTCGACCAGCTGCTCGCCGTCCAGGCCCAAGATGCGCGGGCGGTGCGCCTGAGCATCCGGTCGCGCTCGAGCGTCGGATCGGCGGCTGAGGTGGATGCGGCCCTCACGGAGCGGCGGACTCTGGTGGTGGGTTCGCTGCAGCGCACCACGCTCCACCTGGTGGCGGCGGCGGACTACTGGTGGCTGCACGCGCTGCTGACCCCGCGCCAGCGCACCACCAACGCCACGCGGCTGCGCCAGGAGGGCGTGACCGAGGCCCAGGCCGAGCGGGGCGCGTCCGTGATCCACGATGCCGTCCAGCTCGGCCCCCGCACCCGCGCCGATCTGCGGGTGGTGCTCGACGGCGCCGGCGTCCCCACCGCAGGCCAGGCGCTCCCCCACGTCCTGCACGCAGCGGCGATGGCGGGCCACGTCGTCCGCGGCCCGGTGGTCGACGGCGAGCACGCGTTCGTCGACGCCCGATCGTGGCTCGGCGACCCGCCGGAGGAGGACCGGGCGGACCAGCTGGCCCGCCTGGCGGAGCGGTACCTGCGCGGTCACGGGCCCGCCGCCCCCGAGGACCTGGTGAAGTGGACGGGCCTGGCGCTGGGCGAGTGCCGGCAGGCCTTCGCCGCGGTGTCCGACCGGACCGAGCCCTGGGGCGACGGCCTGGTCCGGCTGGCCAGCGGCGCCGCCGATCCCTCGGCCGACGACCTGCCGGAGCCCCGCCTGCTCGGCGGGTTCGACCCGATCCTCCACGGCTGGTCGAGCCGCACGATCTTCGTGCCCACCGACGACGGCGTCGTCACCAGCAACGGCATCTTCCGGCCGACGGCGCTGGTGCGCGGCCGCGTGGTCGCCACGTGGCGGCTGGCGTCGAACCGCTTCACGCTGGTGCCCCTGGCCACCATCCCCCGCACCGTCCTGGCCGCGCTGGAGGAGGACGCGGCGGCCGTCGGCCGCTACCTGGGCGTGGGGCCGATCGCCTTCGCGGTGGCCGACTGACCGGCGGCTACGGGGCCGTGATCGGGAGCTCGATCGGGCCCCTCAGGGTCATCGAGCGCTTCCACCGCACCCGGTCCCGCTGGACCTGGTGGTCGGGAAAGGCGTCGCACACGAGCGGCAGCACGATGCGGGCCTCGGCCCGAGCCAGCGCGGCACCGAGGCAGTGGTGGATGCCGTGGCCGAACGAGAGGGATCGGCAGTCGGTGCGGTCGAAGTCGAGCTCGTCGGGCCGGTCGAACTGGGCCGGGTCCCGGTTGGCGGCGCCGAGGGCCAGCAGCATCGTCTGGCCCTTCTTCACCGTCACCCCGCCCAGCTCGATGTCCTCGACGGCGATGCGGTCGGTGTTCTGGACGGGGCTGTCGAAGCGGAGCAGCTCCTCGACCGCAGGTGCGGCGACCGTCGGGTCGTGGGCCAGGCGGTCGCGCAGGTCGGGCCGGTCGGCCAGGGCGACGACGCTGTTGCCCAGCAGCCCGCTGGTGGTCTCGTGGCCGGCGGTCATGAGCAGCGCCACCATGGACCGGAGCTCGACGCGGCTCAGCCGGCCGCCCTCGTCCTCGACGGCGATGAGCTGGGACAGCAGGTCGTCGCCGGGCTCCGCCGTGCGCAAGTCGATCCATCCGTCGAGCGCGGCCCGCATCTCGCCGATGGCCTGGCTCATCTCCCGGGGATCGAACGCGTCGATGGGGTCGATGATCTTGGCGAACTCGTCGGACCAGACCTTGAGCCGGGTCCAGTCCTCCTCGGGGATGCCGAGCAGCTCGCCGATCACGTAGATGGGCAGCGGTGCGAAGACGGCGTCGAACAGGTCGACGGAGCGCTCGTGGCGGACCTTGTCGACCAGCTCCTCGGCGATCTCGGCGATGCGGGGCTCGAGCCGCTCGACGGTCCGAGGCGTGAACGCCCGCGACACCAGCCGGCGCAGGCGGGTGTGGTCCGGCGGATCGAGCAGCAGCACGGACCGGGTGAACGTCTCCCGGTCGGTGCGGTCGAGCTTGGACCACGGCGGCACCAGGTCGAACAGGTCGCCCCGGTCCACCGACACCGGCGAGCGCAGCGCCTCCTCGCAGAGCGCGAACGACGACACCGCCCAGGCGTTCATGCCGCGGTGGCGCACCACCGGGCCCTTGGCCCGCAGCGCCTCGTACGCCGGGTACGGGTCGACGTTCATCGTCGGGCTGAACGGGTTCCACGGCTTCATCACCAGGTCCAGCACGGGCGCCAGACGCGGCCGCTGGTTGATGTTCCGCAGCAACGGCAACGCCACCTGCTCCACGCGCATGTCCGCATGATCCCACGCCCCGGCCGCCTCAGCACCGGGCATCGGTCACGCTCCTGTTGGGCGGTGGGAGACCGGCGTGATCGTCAGGCGGGCCGGAAGGCATCGGCGAGATGCCGAGCGACGCGGGTCCGATCGACCTCGGACAGATCGGCCCCCTCCCTGCCGGGATCCACCTCGAGCATCGGCGCGATCAGGTGCTTCGGCCAGGTGACGACGATGCCGTCGATCTCGAACGGGCGGGCGAAGAACCCGACGGTCGCACCGATGAAGCAGAGGGCACCGCGGACCGCGAGGTGCTCGTGGTCCGAACCGATCAGGGCGTCACGTACCTGGGCGACCTGCTTGTGCATCGCGATGACCAGGCCGGTCCGGTCCCGACCTCCGACGAACAGGTGGAGCTGCCGCTCCCGCCGCCGACCCACCACCCGGGTCTCGATCCGGCGGTCCAGGTAGCGCTTGGTGTCGACGACCCAGATGCCCGTCGGCGCCACGACGAGGTGATCGAGGTTGGCCCGTGATCGGGGGATCCGCCGATCGTGCAGGACCTCGATCCGCGGTCGGGCCTCGTCGAGCCGGGCGCCGACCCGCTCCTCGCCGACCGCGCCCTGGTCCCAGACCTTGGTGGATGTCGGGTCGTCCGAGACGGCGAGGAGGAGCCCCCCGATCCGCGGGTGCTTCGCACGAAGGCGCTCCTCGCGCTTGGTCGACCGGCGGAGCCGCTCGGCGCGGGCCGAGGCGCCGGCGGTGCCCCGCTCGGCATCGGTGAGCGGACCCGGTCCACCCCCGTCGGCCTCAGGCGCCGGCACCGGCACCGGCACCGACGCCGGCACCGTGCCATCGGCCAGAGCCGAGGGGTCGGTGGCGGCACCGGCTGCTTCCACCAGTGCCTCCACCGCCGACGACGCCGCCAGGGTCGCAACGGGCGACGCAGGGACCGACGGATCGGGGACGCAGGACAAGCAAGTGAGCACCTTGGTCTTGTGATCCCACCAGGCCATCGAGCGGGTCGGGACGAACACCGAGCACCGGTGGCAGCTGCCCGCCCACCGAACCCGGATCGGCCGCTCCCGGACCTCGCCCACCTCGTCCACCTCGACCTCCCCTCCGCCTCGGGCCCACGCTACCGATCCCTTCCCGGCGGTGCAGGAACGAGACCGCCGCGAGACCGGTGGGCGACCGGGGAACGGACGCGCCAGTCGTACGATCCTGCGGTATGCGGGAAGGTGGGGAGATGCGGGTGGCGCGGCTGCCGGTCACGACGGACCGGAACCCGTACCAGCGGCTGCTCTACGCGCACCTGGCGGACCACGGGGTGGCGCTCGTCGGGCACGGCCGGCTGAGCGAGGACTGGCTGGCCGACCATCGCGACGAGGTCGACCTGCTGCACGTCCACTGGCGGCTGGACCGCCTGGTCGATGACGACGAGCCGCTCGGCCCGCCGCGGGTCTGGACGCCGTCCACCGCGGTCGAGGCGGCCGCCCGCCTGGGCGCCCAACTCGGCCGCGCCGCAGACCTCGGGTACACGATCGCCTGGACGGTCCACGAGATCGCCCAGCTCGGCGGGTCGGAGCCGACGCTGGAGCACCTGGCCGCCGTCGAACTGGGCCGCCACGCCGACGTGGTGCTGACCCACAACCAGGTGGCGACGGCGCGGGTCGTGGACCTCGGCCTGGCACCGGCGGAGCGGGTGCGGACCGTGCCGCTCGGCCACTACGTCGACGCCCACGGCCACCCGGCGGCGCTGACCCGCACCGACCTCGGCATCGACGACCGGGCGACGGTGTTCCTGGCGTTCGGCCACCAGCGCCAGGACAAGGCGCTGGACCTGCTGCACCGGGCGTTCGAGCGGCTGGACCGCAGCGACGTCGTGCTGGTGGTCGCCGGCGATCACGAGCAGCCGGGCGCGCTGCTGACCACCGACGATCCCCGCATCATCCAACAGGGCCACGTGCCGGACCCCCAGGTGGCCGCGCTGCACCAGCTGGCCGATGTCGCGGTGCTGGCCCGGGGCTACGAGTGGACGCCGTCGTCGCTGGTGCTGGCCCTGTCGCACGGCTGCCCGGTGATCGCCGCGGACCTGGCATCGGTGGCCGAGCACGGCGGGCCCGGGGTGTTCCCGTTCCACCCGGGCGACGCCGCCGACCTGGCCGCGACGATGGCCCGGGTGGCGGACGATGCGGCCGAGCGGCGCATCCGCGGTGCGGCCGGGCAGGGG
>CALANQ010000447.1 GCA_937926025.1 uncultured Acidimicrobiales bacterium | reverse complement strand
CCCCCCGCCGGTGCGGTGCCGGCACCATCACCCCGTCGGGCGGATCGTCCTCGTAGCGGGCGGAAGCCATCCCTGACGACTACCACCGAACCCCCGCCGCCGAAACGGCCATCGTCCAACGTTCACGCAACGCTCACACACCCATCCGTCCCGGGTGTCCGTCGACCGCCGCCTGGGCGGTGTTGTGCCACAACGGAGGCGCAGCGATCCGGCTGGGTGAACTGGTGGCAGTTGACCGGCGTGGCGGCGGGGAACCGCCGACGATCGGCGGGTCTACGGCAGGAGGGCGAGGATGGCGCGGGCTTGGGCCTCGGGGTCGCCGTCGTCGGGGGTGAGGATCAGGTCGGGGGCCTCGGGAGCCTCGTAGGGGTCGTCGATGCCGGTGAAGCCGGTGATCTCCCCCGCCCGGGCCTTGGCGTAGAGGCCCTTCGGGTCGCGCTGCTCGCACAGCTCGATGGGCGTGTCGACGAAGACCTCGACGAACGGCACGCCCGCCGCCTCGTGCCCGGCCCGGGCCCGGTCCCGGCCGGCCCGGTACGGGCTGATCAGCGGGACGATGGCCACGACGCCGGCATCGGCCAGCAGCTTGGCGACCTCGCCGGCGCGGCGGACGTTCTCGTCGCGGTCGGCCGCCGAGAAGCCGAGGTCCGCGTTGAGGCCGAGGCGCAGGTTGTCGCCGTCGAGGCGGTAGGCCGGCCGACCGGCCGCCACCAGCAGCCGCTCCAGCGCCACGCCCACGGTGGACTTCCCGGAGCCCGAGAGGCCCGTGAGCCACACCGTGGCACCCAGCGAGGGGCGCTCCTGGCGGCCGACCTCGCCGTCGTGCCAGGTGACGTTGGTGCTCACGACCCGGTCAGGCCTGCGGGGCGGCCGGGCCGATGATCATGCCGGCGCCCACGGTGTTGTTGGTGGCCTCGTCGATGAGGATGAACGACCCGGTGGTGCGGTTGCGCCGGTACTCGTCGTAGAACAGCGGTTGGGTGGTCCGCAGCTGCACCCGGCCGATCTCGTTGAGGGACAGCTCCGCAGCGGCATCGTCGCGGTGGAGCGTGTTGACATCGAGCCGGTACTGGACGTTCTTCACCAGTGCACGCGCCGTGCGGGTGGTGTGCTTGATGGTGAGCTTGTCCCGGGACTTCAGCGCGGCCGCCTCGCTCATCCAGCAGATCATGGCATCGAGGTCCTGGCCCGAGGTGGGCTGGTTGTGCGGGCGGCAGATCATGTCGCCGCGGCTGATGTCGATCTCGTCGGTGAGGCGGACGGTGACGGACTGCGGGGCGTAGGCCTCCTCGACCGGGCCGTCCATGGTCTCCACC
>CALANQ010000446.1 GCA_937926025.1 uncultured Acidimicrobiales bacterium | reverse complement strand
CCCCCCGCCATGTCCCCCGCCTCCCTGAAGATGGTCACCCTCGACAGCTCCGACGCTCGACGGGACGCCGCCTTCTGGTCCGCCCTCCTCGGCTGGGAGATCGCCCACGAGCAGGACGAGTACGCCATGGTGAAGGGACCCGAGGGGGCGGCCATCGGGTTCGGCACGCTCGCCGACCACGAGCCGCCGGCCTGGCCGAACGAGCACGGCACCAAGCAGTTCCACTTCGACCTCGGCGTGGACGACATCGATGCCGCCGCCGCCCACGCCGTCGAGCTGGGCGCAACCCAGCCGGCCGAGCAGCCCGGCGAGACCTGGCGGGTGCTGCTGGACCCGAGCGGCCACCCGTTCTGCCTCACCAGCAACGCCAACTGGGGCTGAGCCACCGAGCCGGTCGGGCGGCGGGGCCGTAGCCTCGCCGCCATGACCGCCCCCTCCGACCGGCGCCTCGACCTCGTGGTGTTCGGCGCCACCAGCTTCGTCGGCCAGATCCTCTGCCGGCACCTCGTCGACCGCCACGGCACCGACGGACCGCTCCGGTGGGCCATCGCGGGACGCAGCGCGGCCAAGCTCGACCAGGTCGCCGCCGCCACCGGTGCCGACGTCGAGCGCATCGTGGTCGACGCGGCCGACGCCGCCGGTCTCCAGGACCTGGCCGAGTCCACCCGGGTCGTGGTGTCCACCGTCGGCCCGTACGCCCTGTACGGCTCCGCCCTGGTCGGGGCGGTCGCCGCCGCAGGCACGGACTACTGCGACCTCACGGGCGAGCCGCAGTGGATGCGCCGGATGATCGATGCCCACTCGGCCGCCGCCGAGGCCAGCGGCGCCCGCATCGTCCACGCCGCCGGCTTCGACTCCATCCCCCCCGACCTGGGCGTCTGGTACCCGCAGGAGCGCGCGATCGAGGCGTGGGACGAGCCGTGCTCGGCCATCGAGATGCGGGTGGAGGCCATGAAGGGCGGCGCCAGCGGCGGCACCATCGCCTCCATGCTCAACCTGCTCGAGGAGGCCGCCGCCGACCCGCAGCTCCGCAAGCAGCTCCAGGACCCGTACCTGCTCGCCCCACCGGACCACCGCAGCGGGCCGTCGCAGCCCGACGTGCTGCGCCCCACCCGGGACGCAGCCGGCCGCTGGCTCGGGCCGTTCGTGATGGCAGGGGTGAACACCCGCGTGGTGCAGCGCACCCACGCGCTCCTCGGGCGGCCGTGGGGCCGCGAGTTCCGCTACCAGGAGGCCATGGACCTGGGGACCGGGCCGCTGGGTGCCGCCAAGGCCACCGGCCTGGCCGCCGGCACCGCCACCATCGTCGGCCTCGGCGCGCTCGGTCCCACCCGCCGCCTGCTGGCCCGGGCGCTGCCGAAGCCGGGCGAGGGCCCGTCCCCCGAGGCGCAGGAGCGGGGCTGGTGGGATGTGCGCTTCACCGGCACCACCGCCGACGGGCACGCCATCGAGACCCAGGTCACCGGCGACCGGGACCCCGGCTACGGCAGCACCGCGAAGATGCTGGGCGAGACGGCGGTGGCGTTCCTCGACCTGGACCCGGCCGAGGTGCCGGGCGGGTTCTGGACCACCGCCACCGCCTTCGGCGACCGCCTGGTCGAGCGGCTCGAGGCCCATGCGGGCCTCCGGTTCTCCGTCCTCCGCTGACCGATTCCGCTAGCTTGCGGCCGCACGTCCACAGCGATCGCACACCAGACAGGGGAACGGCGGAATGAGCGAGCAGCACGGAGGCCCGTGGGAGCCTGGCGCGGGCGCGGGCGAACCGCCGGCACCGACGCCGTCGGATGCGGAGGCCCCGCCGTCGCGGCCGACGGGCGGCGTCCCGCCCTGGGCGGTGGGCCGGACACCGGACCGCCCGACCACGCCGCAGGCGGATCCGCCCTTCGGCTCTGGGGTGCCCGGTGCCGCCGGCCCGGCCGACCCAGCAGGCGCGGCCACGCCACCGACCTGGACGCCGCCGCCCACCACACCGGCGCCGGCCTTCGGTGGTCCCGCACCGTTCCCCGGGCCCGCGGCGCCCGTCCCCGGCTTCACCGGGGCACCGTCGCCGTACGGCGCCAACCCGACGGTGGCCCTCCCCGGCGCCGCCCCCGTCCCCTACGACCGGCCGACCCGGAAGGTCTCGTCCGGCATCCCGCCCACGCTCGGCCTGGCAGTGGTCTTCTTGAGCCTCCCCGCCGTCGCCACGCTCCTCTACGGCCTTGCGGCCCTGTTCGCCGGCGTGCTGTTCGCCAGCCTCGAATCCTCGAGCGAAGTCGACTTCCAGGAGGGCGCCGCCTCGCTCGGCGGCATCGGGGTGGTGCTCGTGGTCCTCGGCCTCATCGGCGTGGCCAGCGTGGTCGGCCTGGCCGCCGGCAGCGCCACCGGTCGCCTCATCTGCACCCTGTTCGTGTCGCTGTCCATCTTCATCCAGATCGTCGGCTTCGCCCTCAACGCGTCGGCCGGCGGCCTGATCGGGCTGGCCGTGCTGCTCAGCGTGCCCCTGTACTGCCTGTGGGCCATGTGGGGTGGTCGCTCCCACGAGGTGTTCTGACCGGGCGCCGCTACTCCGCGGTGGAGGCGCCATCGGCGTCGCCGGCGGCCTTGGCCCGCCGGGTCACCCGGCGCAGGCCCGGCACGGCGTTGATGGTGCCCACCACCGAGCCGCCCACCTGGGTGATCAGGTCGTCCATGCGCTCCACCCGCTCGTCGAGGCGCACCACCACGTCCGACACCAGCGGGAGCGCCTGATCGAGGCCGGCCGCGGTGGAGCTCAGCTCCCCGGCCAGGCCGTCGATGGAGGTCTGCAGCTTGTCGAGCCGGCCGCCCACGTCGCTCACCGCGTCGCGCACCTCGCCCAGGCTGGTGTCGAGCAGCTCGGTGAAGCGGTCGAGCGCGCCGATCAGCTCGGCCAGCTGCTCGGGCAGCACCACCACCACCTCGCGCGCCTTGGCCGCGGTCTTGGGCAGCCGCATCGCCTCACCGGTGAGGGCCATGCCCCAGCGGAAGACATCGGTGGGTGACGGGACCCCCGGCGCTGCCGCGTCGCCCGTGCCGTCGGTTGCTTCGTCAGCCATGGCCCCAGTCTGGCCGTGCCCGCCGGAGCGTGCCGAGCTTCAGGTGTCGGCCAGCGCGGCCAGCAGGGCCCCGTGGCCGATCTGGTTCACCAGGCTGGCGGCGTCGAAGTAGATCCGCTCGTTCACCAGGTCCTCGCCCTCGAAGAGGAAGAACCCCACGATCGACACGCGGAACGCCTTCCCGGTGGGCGGCAGCCCGTAGAACTCGCCGAGGTTGGTGCCGAGCAGGTCGAACTCCGCGATGACCGCGTCGTCGGCGAAGTGCAGGCGCACGTTCTCGTGGCGCTGGTCGGGGAACGCGGTGCGGGTGCGGACGTAGTACGCCATCACCTCCTCCGGTCCGTCGTAGACCTCGCCGGTCGCCATGATCTCGTAGCGGGGATGGTGGGCGAAGGTCTCCAGCGTCCGGTCGAACTCCTGGGCCACCTCGGACTCGAAGTGCTCCTCCACCACCCGGCGCCGGTGCTCCCGGAGCGCCGGATCCAGACCCGTCGCCTGCTCGTCTGCCATCGAAGGCCCCTTCGCTCGTCCGAGTTCGCAGCCTCCCACGGCCGGCGGCGCCCCGCTCGGACAGCACGAGGTCCGGCG
>CALANQ010000445.1 GCA_937926025.1 uncultured Acidimicrobiales bacterium | reverse complement strand
GCCGCCTACGAGATCGCCCTGCAGTACGCCCAGGAGCGCAACGCCTTCGGCAAGGCCATCATCCACAACCAGGCCATCGCCTTCATGCTGGCCGACATGGCCACCGAGATCGACGCCGCCCGCCTCCTGGTCCACCGGGCCGCCTGGCTGAGCCGCAACGGCACCTACGTCAACGCCGAGGGCTCCATGTCCAAGCTCAAGGCCGGCCGCGTCGCCGTGTGGACCACCGAGCGGGCCATCCAGATCCTGGGCGGCTACGGCTACACCCGGGAGTACGGCGTGGAGCGCATGCACCGCGACGCCAAGATCTTCGACATCTACGAAGGGACCGAGCAGATCCAGCAGCTGGTCATCAGCCGAGCCATCTCCGGTCTCCGCATCGAGTAGCAGCCCGAGCCTCGGGCTCACCCCAGCACGACCGACGGCCCCCGCTTCCGAGCGGGGGCCGTCCGCGTCTCCGTCGGCCAGCGCCGTGGCGAGGGCGCTGGCTAGGTTCTGGTGACACCGTCATCACCCCACCGGAGCGCACCACCCCATGAAGCGCCTTGCCCTCATCGCCGCGTCGGCTCTGGCCGTGGCCACCGGCCTCGTCGTCGCCCCCGCCGGGACCTCCGGGGCCCAGCAGGCCGATGCGAACATCAACGTCTTCAACGCCGCGGCCTCCTCGTACCCGAACGTCGACAGCCAGCGCTACGTGTGCACGTCGGGAGGCTCCACCTTCTCGGGCGCCATCGGCCTCGGCGAGTCGCTGGAGGTCGAGATGGCGCCTGGCGACCTGGTGATCGACGTGTACGACGGCGAGGGCGTGGAGTCCTGCGCCGGCACCCCGGACCGCTCCATCACCGTGACGGTCGGGGCTGGCGAGATCACCGGTGTGGTCATCGGCTTCGACACGCTGTTCACCTTCCCCATCGACTACTCGTGCATGGCCGGCCAGACGGGGCGGATCCAGTTCGCCGACGGCTCGGGACCCCACGAGGCGTGGGATCTCTACGCCGTCTCGCAGACCGATTTCGACCACGTCCTGCTGGCAGCGAGCATGGAGCCCGGTCAGAGCGTGCTGGTCCCCGACGTCCCTGCGGACGACTACGTGTTCGAGGCGTACACGCCGGGGATCGACCCTGACGTCAACCCGCCGCTGGCCCTGCTCGGCGGCGCCACGGTGAAGCCCAACTTCCAGGTCCAGGCGTTCCTCGCGGGCACCGACGACGGCAACAGCACGCGGGGCACGTTCCACCTCGACGAGGGTCCGATCCCCTGCGATGAGGAACTGCCCCCCACGACGGCCACCACCTCGTCCTCCACGACGACCACGACGGTGGCCGTGTCACCGGGCACGGCCACGCCCGCGGTCCCCGTGAGCGGCACCGCGACCTTCACGGGCTGATCGGCCCGGCCGCTTCCTCCGCTCGTCAGGCGGGGCGGAGGAGGGTGGCGTGGCCGATCCAGAGGTGGGAGCCGTCGGGGCGGTCGTCGAAGACGGCGTTGGTGGCGTGGTCCACGTTCGACGCCACCCGGTAGCGGCCGGGTCCGCCTTCGGGGCGGAGCCACATGGGGCCGTCGGCACCGGGGTTGCCCTCGACCCGCAGCAGGCCCCGGGCCTCGTGGACCAGCTCCACCTTGGTGGTGAGCCGGGCCAGGGTGCCGACGATGCCGGGGGCGGCGAACCCGTCCACCTGGTAGCGGCCCTCGGCCTTGCGGGCGAACGCCTCCCGTTCCTGCACCTCGGCGGCGCTCGGCCAGACGTCGCGCAGGAAGACGTCCTTGCCGTCACGATCTTGTTGTCGGCCGGCCGCAGCGTGCCGGCGGCGACCGCGTCGGGACCGAGGATCTCGTCGATGGCGAGGAGGGCGACCTCGTGGGGGATGCCGAGGGCGATGCCGTTGGTGAGCACGGCGACGCCCACGCCGTCGGACGGCGAGAGCCACACCTGGGCGGAGACGCCGGGCATGTTGCCGTCGTGGCCGACGAGGGTGCGATCCCGCCACCGCCGCACCTTGAAGCCGAGGCCGTAGCCCTGCTCCAGGTCGGGGTGGTTGGTGATCTCCATGGTGGTGGCCGCGGCGACGAGCCCCTCGGGGAGGATGCGGTCGCCCTCCAGCACGCCGCCGCCCAGCACCATGCGGCCGAAGTGGGACAGCTCCCGGGCGGTGGTGGTGAGGCCGCCCATCGGGGTGGCGACCAGCTGCATGGCGGTGGCCGGCTTGGAGCTGATGCCGGGCGGCACGATGGACCCGTACGGGGTGGCGGTGCCCGGGCCCTGGCGCCGGGTGGAGAAGGCGGAGCGGACCATGCCGAGCGGCTCCAGCACGTGCTGGCGGGCGGCGTCCTCGAACGACGTGCCGAAGGCCAGACCGGCCAGGAACCCGGCCACGTTCAGACCGGAGTTGGCGTAGACGATGCGCTGGCCCGCGCCCCGCTCGACCCGCAGGCCGGTGATGGCGTCGGCCAGCGACGTGGGCGCGGTGCCGTTGGCGATGCGGGTCAGCACCGGGTTGCCGAGGTCGGCGCCCCGAACGCTGGCCGGCAGGCCCGACGAGTGCGACAGGAAGCTGCGCAGCGGGGCATCGGTCGGCTCGCCGTCGGCGTCGACGATGCGCTGCGCCTCGGGCAGCCGCTCGTGCACCGGCTGGTCCAGGTCCAGCAGGCCGTCGCCCACCGCCTTCAGCACGGTGGCGGTGGTCAGCTGCTTGGACACGGACGCCACCCGGAACACGGTGTCCGGCGAGACCAGCTCGCCCCGGTTCAGGTCGGCGAACCCGACGCCGCCGCCGAAGCGCAGCCCGTCGACGTCGAACCCCACGACGGCCAGGCCGTGCACCCGTCGCTGCCGCAGCCGCCGCTCGATCTCCTCGATCAGTCGTGGCGGGATCGGCTCCATCCGGCCGACCCTACGGGACGTCGACCAGGGGGCTGTCGGGGGCGGGGGCGACGGCGGGGTCGTCGTCACCTTCGCCGGCGCGCACCAGCACGACACCGGCCACGATGAGGGCGCCGCCCACGAACTGGATCGGGGTCGGCACCTCGTCGAGCAGGACCCAGCCGAGCAGGACGGCGAACACGACCTCGACCAGTCCGACGAACGAGGCCACCCGGGCGCCGAGCATGCCGGCCGCCCGCACGCCGGAGGCGTAGGCGAACGCGGTGGACACCACGGCGACGAAGCCCATCGGCACCCACCAGGCGACGGTGGCGTCGAACATCTCGACGGTGCCGCCTTCGGCGTGCAGCGGCACCAGCCCGGTCAGGCCGACGGCGGTGATGGCTGCGGCGCCCACCAGCAGGCCGATGGCGGTGAAGGCCAGGGCCGGCAGCCCGGCCCCGCCGCCGTGGGCGGAGAAGGCGAAGTAGCAGGCCAGGCAGACGGCGGCCCCGAGCGCCCAGGCCACGCCCACCGGATCCAGGTCCGACGCGCCGGTCAGGTCCAGCACGAAGAACAGGCCGCCGGTGGCCACCACGGCGCCGGCCAGGGTGATGGCGGGCGGGCGCTGCCGGGTGGTGGACCACGTCCACGGCACCAGGAGCACCGGGCCCAGGTACTCGATGAGCAGGGCGATGCCGACGGGCAGGCGCTCCACGGCAGAGAAGAAGCACAGCTGCATGGCGGCCACGGCGATCACGCCGAACGCCACGGCCAGGCGCCACGCCCGGCGCCGCTCGCCCGCCGGGACGGGCTCGCCCGCGGTCCGGCGCAGGGCGGCGAGGGCCACGGGCAGCAGCGCCAGCCCGCCGGTGCCGGCCCGGACGGCCACGGCCGCCGCCGGAGACCAGCCGGCCTCGAGCAGCGGCTTCACGAACGGCCCGCTCAGCCCGAACGCGGCCGCCGATGCCAGCGCCACGGCCAGCCCGGCCCGCCGGTGGTCGGCCGCCACGGCGGGACGGGAGGGGGCAGCGGTCGGCACGCCCGCCAGCGTCGCAGGCCCGCCCTGTCCGAGTCAGGTTGGATTTCGGCTCACGCGAGCCCTTCCACGGTGCAGCCGCTCCACGGTGCACGGGTGACCCGAAATCGCGGGGTCGACCCGATCAGGCGAAGCGGATGTCGAGGGTGCGGAGGTGGGTGTGGAGGCCGGCGTCCTGGATCGGCAGCAGGTGGGCGGGCTGGTCGCTCTCGTTGTGGTGGGCGTGCCAGAGGCCCGGCGGGGTGATGAACGCGCCGGCGGACTGCCAGTCGATGCGGACCGGGTCGACGATCTCGCCGTCGGCGTCGAGGGTGCGGCCGACCAGGGTGTAGCAGCCGGGCGGGGCGTCGATGATGAGGTCGAGGGCCACGGACTGGTGGCGGTGCGGGCGCTGGACGGCGCCGGCGGGGACGACGCCGTACATGGCCCACAGCACGTGGGTGATGGTGAGCGTCCTGGTCTGCTCGGCGGTGGCGAGGAGCACGCTGATGCGGTTGCGGTCCTCGGCGTGGGGGGCGGCTTCGACCAGGGCCAGCTCGTCGTCGAGCCAGGCGGCCGGGAAGTGGGTGGCCGGGAACCGGGGCTCGGTCGGGGTGACGCCGAGGTGGCGGAGCAGCGGCTCGTCGGTGACCCGGTACCAGGTGGCGTCGGTGTTGGCCTCGGTGGGGGCAGCCAGGCCCGCGGGCAGCACGAACACGTCGCCGCGGCCCCAGGCGGTGGTGGTGG
>CALANQ010000444.1 GCA_937926025.1 uncultured Acidimicrobiales bacterium | reverse complement strand
TCCGTCCCGAGGTGCGCGACTTCATCGCCGGCGTGGTCGACGACGCGATCGCCCTCCACCCGGGCATCAGCTACCTGAAGTGGGACGCCAACCGGGACATCTTCGAAGCCGGGTCGGAGGCGCTCGCTCCGGACCGCCAGTCGCACCTCCCGGTGGACCGGGTGCGGGCCACCGATGCGCTGATGGCCGAGGTGGCCCGCCGCCATCCCGACGTCGAGCTGATGCTGTGCGCATCGGGCGGGGGTCGCTCCAACCTGGACACCCTCCGCTGGTTCCACGAGCTGTGGACCTCGGACAACACCGATCCGGTGGACCGGGTGCGCATCCAGTGGGGCGCCTCGCACCTGCTGCCTGCCTCGGTGCTCGGCGCCCACGTGACGCGATGGGGTGCCAAGCCGGTGGCCTTCGGCTGCGCGGTGGCCCTCAGCGCCCGGTTCGGCTTCGACCTCGACCCGCAGGCCATGTCCGATGCCGAGCGTGCCGCGGCCGTGGATGCGGTGGCCACCGCCAAGCGCCTGCGGCCGCTGGTGCAGTTCGGCGACCTCCACCGCCTGGTGTCACCGGTCGACGGCCCGCGCGCCGCGCTGGCCTACCTGGACCCCGGAGCCACCGACGCCGGCTCGTCGGACCCGTGTGCTGCGGTGTTCACCTATCGCCTGGAGGACGACGGCAGCGCGGCGCCGTCCGGCGGGGTGGCCGTCCCGGGTCTGGACCCGGCCGTCCGCTACCGGGTCGAAGACGTCACGCCCGGTGGTCCGGGCCGGGGCGACGTGGTGGAGCGGCTCGGCGCCGACCTCGCCGAGGCCGGGGTGGCATGGCCGGATGAAGCCGCCCCCAGCGCCCGGATCTGGGCGATCAGCCCCACCGGCTGACGCCTCACGGGCCCGGGTGGCGGGTACCAGCTCGCAGGATCAGCGGGGCTGCGGGCGGAGGTCCACCGGGGGGAGCCCCGATGCCAGCTGGTCCGGCACGGGGGCGGGGCGGCCCACCAGGTAGCCCTGCACCCAGCTGACCTCCAGCTGGGCCACCAGGTCCAGCTGCTCCTGGGTCTCCACACCCTCCGCCACCACGCGGAGGCCGAGGCGGTTGGCCATGCCGCCGAGCGTCTCCACGATGACCCGGGTCTCCGGGGCGTGGACCATGGCCTGCGTGTAGGAGATGTCCAGCTTGAGCACGTCGAGCGGGTAGCGCCGCAGGTACGTGAGCGACGAGTACCCGCTGCCGAAGTCGTCGAGCGCCAGCGACACGCCGGCGTCGCGCAGCCGCCGCAGCGTGGCGTCCACCTCTTCCCGCGGGTCGATGAGCACGGACTCCGTGAGCTCCAGCACCACCTGATCGGCGGGCATGCCGCTGGCCTCGATGATGTCCAGGGTGCGGTCGGCGTAGTCGGGCTGGTCCAGCTCCCGTGCCGACACGTTGATCCCGATGCGCAGCTCGTGGAGGCGCGGGTGGGCGGCTCGCAGGTCCATCGCGCTCTGCAGGCCGCGGGCCATGACCTGGGCGCCGAGCGGCAGGATCAGCCCGGACTCCTCGGCGATGGGGATGAAGTCGGCCGGCGAGCCCTGGCTCCAGCGGCACAGGGCCTCGACCCCCGACACCACGCCGTCGGCCACGGACACGATGGGCTGGAACCACACGTCGAGGGCGTCGTCCTCGATGGTGGACCGGAGGGCCGATTCCAGCTGGAAGCGCCGGGAGACCCGCTCCCGGAGCGGTTCGTCGAACAGCGCACAGCGGGCCCGCCCGGCCCGCTTGGCGGCGTACATGGCGGCGTCGGCGTCGCGCACCAGGCCCTCGGCGTCGGCCGCGGCCCGCGTGGAGGTGGCCACGCCGATGCTGGCCGACACGTGGTTCGACACGCCTCGCACCTCCGCCCGCTGCACCGCGTCGAGGAACCGGTGGGCGCGGGGGAGCGCGTCGCCCGGGCCGACGTCGTGGCAGACCACCACGAACTCGTCGCCGCCGAAACGAGCCACGGTGTCGCTTGCTCCGGCGGCTCGCTGGAGCTCGTCGGAGACGGCGACCAGCAGCCGGTCACCGGCGCTGTGGCCGAGGCCGTCGTTCACGATCTTCAGGTTGTCGAGGTCGATGAAGAAGACGGCCAGGTCCTGGTCGGGGTCGCCGTCGTCGGACTGGGCCTCGAGGATCTCCATCAGCGCGAACCGGTTGGGGAGGCCCGTCAGGGTGTCGTGGCGGGCCTGGTGGGCGAGGTCGCGCTCGTGCGCCCGCTGGGCGGTGACGTCGCGCATCGTGATGCCCACGTGCAGCTCCTGCGACGACGGGTCGACGACCGGCCGCACGGTGGTGTCCATGGTGCGGGCCCGACCTCGCAGGTCTCGGATCTCGAGGTCGCCCTTCCAGCCCAGGTTGTCGGCCAGCCTCGGTTCGATGCTGCCCTCGGTGAGCTCCCGCACCGAGGCGGGCATGAACCCCTTCATGCGCTGGCCGACGGCCTCGTCGCCGAGGTACCGGCGGGCGGACTGGTTGAGGTAGGCGATGGTGTCGTCAACCCGGCAGACGATGACGACGTCGTCGACCTCGTCCACCACCTGGATCAGGCGCTCGTGCGCCCGGCTGATGTGGACCTCGTCGGAGACGTCCTGCACGCTGACGATCACGCTGCGACCGCCGTGGTTCCAGATGGTGACCGCCTGGACCAAGAGGTACACCGTCTCGCCGTCGGGGCGGCTGGCCTCGACCTGGCGGGACACCAGCGCGTCGCCCGAGGGATCGCGCGGCTTCATGAGGTCGGCCACCTGCTCGGCGAAGTCGGGATCGACCAGCTCGGTCCAGGTGGTGGCGAAGCCGGGGCCTTCGGCGGGTGTGGGGGTCGGGCTGGTGGGGGACTCCGGGCCGGACAGGCCGGCGTCGGTGAGGATGGTGACCAGCCGGTGGTTGGCGAAGTGGACGCGGCCGTCCTGGTCCAGCACGGGGACGCCGACGGGCAGCGACTCCGCCAGGGTCCGGAAGCCCAGCTCGCTGGCGTGCAGCGCCTGCTCCGCCTCCACCAGCGCGTTGATGTCGTGGAACTCCGAGAGGATGCCGGGGGTGTCCGGGTCTGCCAGCGCGTTCCAGGCGGTGTCGTGGAACCACCGCCACGAGCCGTCGCCGTGCTGGAGCCGGATGCGGACGGTCTGCGACTGGTCGGGCTTGGCCAGCACGTCCTCCCACGTGCCCGTGGCCGCCAGCAGGTCGTCGGGGTGGATGAGCTCACGCACCGGGGTGCCGGTGATCTCGTCGAGCGATCGGCCCAGCAGCGATGCCACGCTGCGCGTCCCCCCGACGATGGTGCCGTCGAGGTCGAGCCGGATCCGGAACGACGCCGCGCCGCGAGGGGGCGGGGCGACGATGGCCGCTGCGTCCTCGGCATCGGCCGGGGTGAGCGTGACGACCACCGCATCGACCCCCTCGGTGCCGACGAGGTCGATGAGGGTCAGGTCGTACAGGCCGACCGGGCCGACGGCGACGTCGTCGAGGACCAGCGGCTGGACGGTGCGCACGGTGGCCCGCGCCACCCGATCCGGGCCGTGGCACGCCTCCAGCCACGCCTGGTGCACGGTGAGGTGGTCGCTCGGGTCGATGTAGGTGAGCGCGTGCACGTCGGTGGGCATCCAGCGGGCGCCGGGGAGCCGCTCGCGCAGCATGGTGGGCAGCTCGACCTGGCCCGACGGGTTCTGCAGGCAGTGCAGGAACGCGCCCGGCGGCGTGGCGGTGAGCTCGGTGAACGCCAGGTCCAGGCGCCGGTCGGTGGCGTGCAGGGGCTGGTGGGCGTGGCTCCCCGGGTCCGGGTCGGCGGCGGCGTCCAGCGGGTCGGTCACCAACGTGCTCCCGCGGGAGCGGCGTGCTGCATCTGGAGCATGGAGCGAGCCTCCCGGAGGGTCCCTGGACGGCCAGGAGCCTACCGCTGGCCGCGCGCCATCGGCGGGGAGGCCCGGGCCGGTACGATCGTCGGGCCGTGGTCTACCTGTCTCGCATCCTCCGCTTCACCCTCGTGATGGTCCTCTTCGTGGCCGTGCTCACCGCCTCCGCGGCGGTGATCGGCCCGCAGGTGGTGGAGCTGGTCGGGGCGCACACCTCGGACCACGAGCGCCTCAGCCTCAAGCCGCTGGCCGAGCGCTCCTACATCTACGACAGCGCCGGCAACCTCCAGGGCACCCTGATCAACGCCGAGGGCAACCGGGTGGCCGTGGACCTCGAGGACGTCCCCGAGACGGTCGTCGGCTCCGTGCTGGCCGCCGAGGACCAGAGCTTCTACCAGCACAAGGGCGTCAACATCCGGTCCATCGGCCGAGCCGTCGACGCCAACCTGGAGTCCGGCGAGGCCAGCCAGGGCGGCTCCACCATCACCCAGCAGGTGGTCAAGAACTCGCTGGTGGGCAGCGAGCAGGATCTGAGCCGCAAGATCCGTGAGGCGTTCCTGGCCGTGGAGCTCGAGAAGCAGATGAACGAGCGCTACTGCCCGAAGCCGGTGAAGGACGACTGCCGGGCCGGCAAGGACAAGATCCTCGAGCGCTACCTGAACAGCGTGTACTTCGGCGGCGGCGCCTACGGCGTGCAGGCCGCCTCGGAGTACTACTTCAACAAGAACGTCGGCGACCTCAACTGGGCCGAGGGGGCGCTGCTGGCGTCGCTCATCCGCAGCCCCAGCTACTACGACCCGTTCAAGAACCCGAAGGTGGCGCAGAAGCGCCGCAGCATCGTGTTCAAGCGCCTCATCGCCACCAAGCGCCTGACCCCCGACGAGGTCAAGCTGTACGAGCAGGTGCCGCTGCCCACGGTGCCCAACGTGCCGCTGCCGCCCAGCGACTACTTCGTGGAGGAGGTCAAGCAGCAGCTGCTCGACGATCCCCGCTTCGGCCTCGGGGCCACCCCGGCGGCCCGCAACCGCACCGTGTTCGAAGGCGGCATCCGGGTCTTCACCACCTTCAACCCGGACATGCAGGCCAAGGCCATCCAGGCCCGCAACGAGACCCTGCCCAACAACAAGGGCGACGGCACGTTCGACGTCAACAACCCGAAGAACGGGCAGGTCACCTACGGCACCCAGGCCATCGCCTCGGTCGAGCCCTCCACCGGCGCCGTGCGCGCCATCGTGGGCGGGGCCGGCTTCGACCGGTACCAGTACAACCTGGCCACCCACCTCCCCGGCCGCCAGCCCGGTTCGTCGATGAAGACGTTCGTGCTCGCCGCCCTCTTCGAGAACGGGTACGTCCCCAGCGACACGGTCAGCGGATCCAGCTGCAACTTCGACGTGCCCGGGCAGGCCGACAACTACTCCGTGTCGGGCAAGGGCGGGACCAACACCATCGTCCGCCAGACCCAGGCGTCCAACAACTGCGCGTTCCTGCGCCTCGGTCAGGTCGTCGGCACCGACAAGGGGGTCGACATGGCCAAGCGCCTCGGCGTGCGCAGCGACCTCGAGCCCTACGGGTCGCTGCCGCTCGGCGTCGAGGAGATCACGCCCATCGACATGGCGTCGGCGTACGCCACCTTCG
>CALANQ010000443.1 GCA_937926025.1 uncultured Acidimicrobiales bacterium | reverse complement strand
CTCGGTGCTGGGCGGCTGGCTCGGCGGCGACGCCACCGCCGTGCTCGGCGGCAGCTACCCGGACCTGAAGCTGTTCGCCGCCACCCCGGGCGGTTCGGTCACCCCGCCGCCTCCGGTCACCGGGCCGTGGGTGCCGTTCGCCACCGCCGAGGCGCTGGTGCGCCAGCAGTACCTGGACTTCTACGGCCGCGTCGGCGATCCATCCGGGGTCGCGTACTGGACCAAGAAGCTCACCAGCCGATCGATGACGACCGTGGCCGTCATCGACTCGTTCCTGCACAGCAACGAGTTCGGTCGCTCGGTCGCACCAGTGGCCCGTCTGGCTCTGGTGTGCCTCGGCGGCACCCCGGCCTTCGACGACCTGATGACGTGGGCCGCCAGCGTGAAGTCCGGGACGCCGCTCGGCACGGTGGCCACCGCGGTCTGCGCCAAGGCGGAGTTCGCCAGCCGGTACGGGTCGCTGTCGCACGCCGCCTTCGTCACCAAGGCCTTCCAGACGGCGCTGGGCAAGGGGCCCACCAGCGCCGAGCAGACCGACCTGGTCGCCAAGCTCACCGCCGGGACGCTTACCCGGCCGGCGCTCATGACCACGCTCGTCAACCGGACCGAGTGCACCCGCCGGTACCAGGCGCAGGTCGAGGTGCTGATGACTTACGCCGGTCTGCTGCGCCGCCGTCCCGACGCCGGCGGCTGGACCTACTGGGTGGGCAAGGTGTCCGCCGGCACGTCGGTCCAGCGCCTCATCGCCCAGTTCTTCGCCTCCTCGGAGTACCGCCGGCGCTTCGGTGGGTGACCGTCGGACGATTCGTGCACTCCGACAACGGTGATATGGGTCGGATGGCCCGTACCGGCGCTGCAGGTGGTCACGTACCCTGACCACGAGATGTCCGAGCGTGCACGATTCTGGCGGTCCAATCGGTGGCGGGAAGCGCTGCGCCCGGACTCGGATCTGGCGCAGGCTGAAGGGCTCGCGGCCGGAACGGGCCTGCTCACTGGCGAGGTCGCCCGGTCCGCCCCCTCCGCCGCGGTGGCCGTCGACGACACCGAGTGCCCGGCCTGCCACGGCCAGAGCGAGATCGTCGTCGTCGACCTGATCGTGGGCCGGACCACGCTGCGCTGCCGCTCCTGCGGGCGTCGCTGGAGCATCCAGAGCTGACCCTCGTCCGGGCCTCGTCGCATCGAGGTCAACCGCTAGGGTCTCGCTGATCACTGCCACCGGGGGGTTGCGCATGGCAAAGGGGCGAGCAGAGGAAAAGGCGCGGCCGACGCGGCCCGCCCCGGCTGCGACGGGCGCGAACAAGCCCGTCGGCCCGCCCATGCTGCTGGTCGTGCTCGGCTACGCGTCGCTGCTGGCCAGCCTCCCGCTCGTCGGCGTGGACGGCGTCGGCATCCACATCCTCGGCTACGTCGCCGGGGCGCTGATCCCGATCCTCGTCATCGGCGTCGTCCGCCGGGTCGACCTCGACCGGCGCCGCTCGCCGTACTACGTGCCCCGCCCCGGGCTGCCCACCGCCCTGGTCGTGCTGGCCATCGCAGCGGTGATCGCCGCCGGGCTCCACGTCTGGCCCATCGCCACGGAGCTGGCCTCGTGATCCGCCGCCTCGCCGGCATCACCGCGGCCATGGCCGTGGCGCTCGGGCTGGCCGTCGGCCCCGCCGCCGCCCAGGACGCGCCCAGCACCACCGCCCCCGCCGAGGGCGAGGCCAGCGCCACCGGCGTGCCGGTCACGCCGTCGGGAGACCCGGCCATCGACGACCTGGTCAGCTGCGTCCAGGGCTCGCGCCAGCTCCTGGTGCTGTTCCTCATCGACGAGTCGGCGTCGCTGAAGGTCACCGACCCCGACGACCGCCGTGTCGACGCCGCCCGCGGGGCGCTCGACAGCCTCATCGCCCTCGGGTCGTCCTCCGGTGCCGCCTCGCCCGACGTCGACGTCGCCCTTGCCGCCTTCTCCAACGAGTTCCGGCTCGTGCAGGACTGGACCCCGGCCGGGCCCGACACCGCCGAGGAGCTCAACGGCGCGCTCGACGAGTTCGCCGTCTTCAACCAGGGCATCGACACGGACTTCGTCAACGCCCTCACCTCGGCCCGCGAGGCGCTGGCCGACCAGGCGGCCGAGATCACCAGCGGAAGCGACGAGCCCCCGTGCCGGGCCATCATGCTGTTCACCGATGGCGGCTACGACCTGGCGGTGCGGACGTCCGACGCCGACCGGGAGCGCCTCGGCACCACCAAGCCCTACGCGCCGGGTGTGGAGCTCACCTCCAAGGAGCAGGTCGAGGAGGCCGAGGCCCTGGGCCGCAAGGCCCTGTGCGACCCCGGCCAGCTGGCCGACCGCCTCCGAGCCGACGACATCACCATGCTCACCGTCGCCCTCTCCGGCGACGTGGCCCGCCGGTCGCAGCTGCCGCTGGCCGCCGCCACGTCGGGCATCGCGGACGACTACACCTGCGGCACCCAGCCGAAGGAGGGGGAGAAGTCCCGCCCCAAGGGCGCGTACCTTCCCGCCGAGGACATCGACGTGCTGGTCGCCCAGTTCGACGCCGTCGGCACCCGCCTCGCCGGTGGCAGCCTCGTCCCCGGCGACAACCAGGTCACCATCTGCGGCAACGACCCGTGCGACGAGGGCAGCCGCACCTTCGCCCTCGACCCGTCGCTCCGCCAGGCCCGCGTCCTGGCGCTCCCGCCGAAGGCCGGGGCCGTCGTGGTGCTCACGGCGCCCGACGGCACCACCGCCACGGTGTCCAAGGCCGGCCGCTCGAAGCTGGGCGGCACGGAGCTGGTCACCCGGTCCGTGGCCGGGCGCGGGTTCGCCATCGACCTCATGCGTCCCACCGGCGGCGGCCCGTGGGCAGGACGCTGGACCGCGACCATCGAGGACCCGAAGCAGGAAGGTGACCCGGCCACCCTCCAGATCTACGTCTTCAGCGACATCGAGGTCTCGTTCGCCTCGGCCGACGCCCTCGAGCGCGGCGCGCCCACCACCTTCGAGGTCGAGGTCGACCTCCCCAAGGGGGTGAAGGCCGCCGACGTCATCAAGACCAGCACCGCCACCGTCCGCCTGCGCAACCCGGTGACCGGACAGGTGGTCGAGGTCCCGATGAAGGGCGCCCCCGGCGGCCCGTTCACCGGGACCTACGACACCCCGGCCACCCTCACCTCCAACGAGGTCGACGCCACCGCCGAGGTCCGCATCACCACCACCGGCGACGCCGTCCTGGTCTCGCAGTCCGCCCCGAAGGAGCTGCTGGTGCGGCGGCCGAAGGGATCCATCCAGTTCTCGCCCGGCTCCATCCAGATGCCGTCGCTCACCGGTGCCGGATCCACCCAGGGCGACCTGGTCCTGGTCGGCGGCGACGGTCCCGGCTGCGTGTGGTTCGGCGAGGCGGCGGTGCCGAGCCCGCCCGACGGGGCCGGCCCGGTGAAGGTGACCCTCGAGGACGGCACCCCGCTGCCCAAGGAGGGCAACTGCATCAAGGTCGCCAAGGGCAAGGCCGTCTCGGTCACCGTCGAGGCCAGTCCGGACGGCCGGGCCTCGGGATCGGTGTCCGGCACCCTCCAGGTGTTCGAGAAGGTCGACGGCAGGGAGCAGGCCTCCACCACCGAGGTCCCGTTCCGCTTCGACATGGCCCGCGGGGTCGACCAGGCCCGGCGCATCCTGCTGAGCGTCCTGCTCCTCCTTGCCGGACTGGGCCTGCCGCTGCTGGTGCTGATCATCATCAACGCCCTGACCGCCCGGTTCCAGGAGCTCGATGCGGTGCGCGGCGCCGCCGTCCCCGTCCAGGTCGTCGGCCCCGCGATCTCCCGCACCGGAGGGTCCTTCGCCCGGCCGCTGTCGATGCGGGCCGATGACTTCGGGAGCCTGGCCGCCACCGGCAGCACCCGCCGCTTCACCTTCGGCGGCGTGGTGTTCCGCGCCCGTGCGTCCCGCAACCCGTTCGGTGCGACCATCGCCCTGGCCGCGCCCGAGGGGGGTGCCGAGAAGCTGAAGGGCGGCGCCGGGAGCCGCGTCGAGCTCGACCCGAGCCTCGCCGGCTCGTGGGTGTTCCTGCTGGACCCCGACGAGACCCGCCGCGCCGGCGACGGCAAGGTGGTGGGCCTGCTGCTCGCCTTCATCGCCGAGGGCGACGTGGCACCCCAGTTCGAACGGCTCGACAAGGACATCAGCGAACGGCTGCCCGACACCGCGGCCCGCCTGGCCGGTCTGGTGCGGCAGTCGAAGCCGAAGGGCCGCAAGGCGTCCCCCGCTCCGGCGCCCGCCGCTGACCCGTCGCCCGCCACCGCCGATCCGGGCGGAGGCGATCAGCCGCCGGTCGGCGACGCCATCCCGGTCGAGGTCGTGGCCCTGGGGCCGTCGGTGGACGAGCCGGGACCCGACGACGACACGCCCACGATCGTGGCCCTCGGCCCGTCGGTGGACGAGCCGGCCGACGGCGAGCCCGCCGCGGTGGACGCGGATCCGATCGGCGGGCCCATCGCGCTCTCAGCCGGAGACCCCATCGACGTCGCGCCGCCGACCGAGGCCACGCCGGTCGATGCGCCGCCTGCCGCCGCCCCCACGGCGGACGAGACGCCCGCCGACGACGCCCCCGCCGATGATGCGCCGCTCGGCTTCGGCGGCCGGGCCGCGGGTGCCGTGCCGGTGACCCCGCCTCCGGCCGAGGACGCGCCCGACGACGACGGACCCACCCCGCCGCCCGTCGGCTTCACCGGCCGCGGCGACTGAACGGTCCGGGTCCTCGCCCTAGCCCGACGCCATGGCGGCGATGCCCGCCGCCGCCAGGACCAGCCCGGCCACCTGCACCCGGTGCAGGCGCTCGCCCAGCACCACCCGCGCCAGCACCACGGTGGCCGCCGGGTACAGCGACGACAGCACCGCCACGATCGACAGCAGCCCCGACCGGGTGGCCGCCAGGTAGATCCCGTTGGCGGTGACGTCGAGCACCCCGGCGCCGGCCACCATCGGCCACGCCACCCGGGCCGGCACGATGGCGCCCGCCATCGACCCGGACCGCCAGCCGATCAGCGCGGCGGCGGCCACCGTCACGACCACGGCCACCGGCCGGGCGGTGAGCAGCGGCCACAGCCCGGCGTCGTCGCCGGTCTCGCCCAGCAGCACGAACAGCGCGCCGAAGCCGAGCCCCGATGCCACGGCGGGCGGGACCACCGCGGCCAGCGGGGCGGTCGCCGCGTCCTCGGGGTGGTCGTCGTGCTCCGGGGCGCCCGCCACCAGCACGATGGCCACCAGGGCGATCGCCACCCCCGCCAGCGCCAGCGTCGACGGCCGCTCGCCGTCGAGCAGCGCCCACACCAGCGGCACGATGGCGGCCACCACCGCGGTGATGGGCGCCACGACGCTCATGCGGCCCATGGCCAGGCCGCGGTAGAGCAGGGCCACCGCCGCCGGACCCACCAGCCCCACGCCGACCCCCAGCCACAGATCGGAGGACCGGGCCGGCGGCGGCGACCCCACCAGCGACCAGACGCCGATGGTGGCGCCCACCAGCAGCGCGCTCAGCGCGAACGACCCGATGACGACGGTGACAGCCGCCGTGCGCTTGGCGGCCAGGCCACCGCAGAAGTCACCGGATCCGTAGAACAGGGCCACCAGCAACCCCAGCACGATGGCCATAGGGCGGCGACGGTACCGCCTCGTGGGTAGCGTCTGAACCATGGCTGACGAGATCCTCGAAGTCGACCTCCTCGCGTTCGAGCAGGGGGGCGCCGAACAGCAGCGGGCCGTGGTCGACGGGCTCATGCGGTCGCTCGCCACCGGGTTCGTGTACGGGACCCACGACGTGAGCGCCGACCTCGTCGACGAGGCCTACGCGCTGCTCGAGCAGTTCTTCACCCTCCCCCAGGAGACCAAGGCCCGGTTCGTGGCGCCGGGCACCCACGGGCAGACCGGGTACACCGGCCTGCTGGTGGAGACGGCGGCCTCGGCCGACGTGGCCGACTGGAAGGAGATGCTCAACTGGGCCCGCGACGTGGCGCCCGGGCACCCGCTGCGGACCCGCTACCCCCACCGCTACCACGACCAGGTGCTGCCCGATGCCGCCGTCCCCGGCATCGCCAAGGTGCTCAACGAGTTCCACGACGCCATCGCCGACCTGCAGCGCCGCATCCTGCGCATCATCGCCGTCGGCATCGGCTGCCACGTCGACTTCTTCGAGAAGATGCTGGTCGACGGCTCCACCCTCAGCCGGGCCATCCACTACCCGGCCATGGAGTCCGCCCCCGATGCTCCGCACGTGTGGGCCGGCGAGCACGCCGACATCAACCTCATCACCGCCCTGCCCCGGGCCACGGCTCGCGGGCTGGAGGTGAAGCTCAAGGACGAGGGCCGCTGGATCGACGCCGTCGCCCCCGACGACGGCGCCATCATCAACACCGGCCTCATGCTGGAGATCATCACCAACGGCGTGATCACACCCGGCATCCACCGCGTCGTCGCCGACCCGGACCAGGCCGGCGACCGCTACTCCGTGGTGCAGTTCTGCCACCCCACGCCGTGGACCATCCTCAGCCCGGTGGCCACCTGCGTCACCCCGCAGCACCCCCAGCGCTTCGCCCCCATCGCCGCCGCCGACGCCCTGGACCTCGTCCTCTACGAGATCAACCTCATCGAAGAAGCCCGCACCAGCTGAGCGGACCCCACCCGCCACCTCCACCCACCGCATCCACCCACCGCATCCACAACTTCGTGTGGATCCGGTCCGCTACCGATCCGATCCCACACGAAGTTCGGGGAGGGCTACTCGAGGTAGCGGACGGTGACGCTGCCGTTGCTGCTGCTGGCGACGATGCGCCGATCGCTCTCGGGGTCGCTCTGGACCAGGTTGTCGGTGGAGCCGTTGCTGCTGTCCACCGAGACGGCGTAGGCGTCGTCGCCGCGGGGGACCGCCACATCGACGCTCCCGTTGTCCGAGCTGGTGATGACCGAGACGGGCGGGACGGCGAACTCCAGGCGCACCGAGCCGTTGTCGCTGTCGGCCACGATGCTCTCGGTCCGCAGCCGGGTGCCGCGGACGCTGCCGTTGCTGGAGTGCAGCCGCGTGTCGCCGGCCAGGGCCTCGGCCTCGACGCTGCCGTCGCTGGACTCGGCGTCGACCCGACCGCTGATGCCGCGGAGGGTCACCGAGTCCCCGCGAGCCCGGACCTTCACCTCGAGGGCGCGGGGGACCACGATGCGCAGGCCGGGCACGAACCACTGGTTGGCCAGCACGGCGAGGCAGCGCACCCCGACCTGGAGCCGGTCACCGACCACCTCCTGGGTGAAGCGGGTGTCGACCAGACCCTCCCTGACGCGTGCCTCGATGCGGACCAC
>CALANQ010000442.1 GCA_937926025.1 uncultured Acidimicrobiales bacterium | reverse complement strand
GGAGGGGAAGGTGTCGGCCCTGGCCACCAGCAGCCTCGACGCCCCCCGCCTCGACCAGAACCTGCCCGGCGCCCTCGGCGACTCGCTGGAGGAGTCGATCCAGCTGCTCTCGGACTCGATCGCCGACCGCAACGCCCTCCAGGCCCGCCTCGCGTTCCAGGCCACCCACGACGCCCTGACTCTGCTCCCGAACCGGCCCGGCGCCCTCGATGCCCTGGACCGCGCCATCGCCCGGTCCCGGCGGACCGGCGCCCCCCTCGCGGTGCTCTACCTCGACCTCGACGGGTTCAAGGCCGTCAACGACACGTTCGGCCACCAGACCGGCGACGACGTGCTCTGCGAGGTGGCGCGCCGCCTCGACGACGAGGCCCGCGCCGGCGACTTCTGCGCCCGGCTCGGCGGCGACGAGTTCATCGTGGTGGCCGAGAACGTGGCCGGACCGGAGGGGGCCCGGGCGCTGGCCCGGCGCGTCACCCACCGCATCGACGAACCCTTCCTCCTCGGTCCCGCCGGCCTGAAGCGCACCCACCTGGGCGTGAGCATCGGGATCGCCCTGCGGACCGACGACAGCGACTCGCCCCTCGGCATGGTGAACCGCGCCGATGAGGCCGCCTACCGGGCGAAACGGGCCGGTACGGGGGTCGAGCTCGCCGAGTGACGGAGCCGCTCGGCGCGCATGGCAGGATCGCCTCCGGTGGATGTCCAACGATCGCTCCTGGCTGCGTGGGCCGACCTGGCCCCCTCGGCGGAACCGGCGCTGCCCCTCCAGGTGGCCAAGCCGGAGGACTTCCTGTGGCTGGGCACCACCTGGTCGCTGTTCGTCCAGGCCACGGCTCGTTCCATCACCATCCCCCGTTCCCCGACCGGCCGCCGCCTCGCCCAGCTCGACGCCCTGAACCAGGACTCGCACGTGCTGCGGGAGGGATGGGTGTTCCTGGCCGGGCGGACCGAGCGCGACGGCGCCCAGGAACCAGTCCTGATCCCGCTGCTGTCGCGGCCGGTCCGGCTGTCGTCGGAGTCGCTCGGCCGGGCGGCCACCCGTGCGGTGGTGAACGCCGGGATGCCCGCCACCGGGACCGACGGCCGCATGATCCTGAAGGCCGACGGCGAGGTGGACCTGATCCCGCTGATCACCGACCTGGACCAGCGGGCCGACCTGCTCGAGCACGCCGAGTTCGGCCGCGGCGCCTTCGCCGAGAACGCCGCCACCCCGGCGCTGGTCCGCCGGATGCCCGCCCTCCGGGACTGGATGGAGCGGGTCGCCCGGGAGGCCGGGTTCACCGGCAGCCCGTTCCCCATCGACGCCGCCGACCCGACGACCATCGTCGGCAAGATCCCGGGCCTGCGCCTGGTGGTGGGCGGCGCCGTGTACGCCGCCCCGGAGAACCCGCGCCCGGTCGCCGCCGCCGCACTGAAGGGCTGGTCGCAGGTGGAGCGGTTGACCCGCACCAGCTTCGGGGTCCTGTACCCGGATGCGGGAGCGGAGGACCGACCCGATCTGCCGGTGGGGGCGGAGCCGGTGCTGAGCCCGTTCGTGCTCAGCCCGTCGCAGGAGCGGGTGGTCCAGGCGGCTCGTACCCGCCCGCTCACGGTCGTGTCGGGTGCGCCGGGCAACGGCAAGACCCACGCCGTCGCGGCCGTTGCCCTGGATCACGTCGCCCGCGGCAAGAGCGTGCTGGTGGCCACCCGCAGCCGCTTCGCCGCCCGCTCCATCGCCGACCTGATCCACCGGGTCCCCGGTCCCAACGCGCTGCGCTTCGGCGACATCGTCGAGGGATCGTCGGTGGTCGACGAGCTGAACGACCACCTGGTGGATGCGGCGGCCACCGATGCCGCCGGCCAGATGGTCCGTCGCCGAGCCGAGCGCGACCGCATCGCCGAGGGCGTCCGGTCGGTGCTGGAGCTCGAGGTGCTGGCGGCCGAGGCGACCGGATCGGTGGCCGCCATGCGCCTCGCCGCACCCCGCTGCTTCGAGCTGGACGCGGACCTCGACCAGATCGCCGGTCTGGCCGCCGACGCCGCCCGGCCGCGCACCGGCCTCTTCGCCGGGTGGCGGCGCAAGCGGGCCATGGCCGAGCTCAGCGCCGCGGTCGGCGCCACCGTCACCGACCTCGACGCGATCGGGACCGCCATCGAGCACGCCCGCCGCCGCCGTGCCGCCATCGTCCTCGCCGCCGACGGCGGCACCGTGCTGGGTCCGGAGTGGGAGCGGCTGGCCGCCGCCCAGGACGCCCTCCACCTGGCTGTCGGCGCGGCCGCCCGGGAGCAGCAGGACCGCGGCCGACGGGCCCGCGGTGCCGTGGCCGAGCTCCTCGCCGCCCTGCGGGCCGGGCGGGGCAAGCGCCGCCAGCTGCTGGCCAGCATCGATGCCGAGGCGCTGACCGCGGCGGTGCCGCTGTGGATCGGCACCCTGGCGGACATCGAGGACCTGCTCCCCGCCCGGGCGGCCACCTTCGACCTGGTCATCCTCGACGAGGCCGCCCACGTCGACCAGCTGGCCGCCGCCCCGGCCCTGCTGCGGGCCGAACGGGCGGTGGTGGTCGGCGACCCGCGCCAGCTCCGGCACGTGTCCTTCCTGGCCGACGACGCCATCGCCACGGCGATGATCAACCACCACGTCGAGCACCTGACGGCCGCCATCGATCTGCGCCGCAACTCCCTGTTCGACCGGGCGGCCGCGCTGGCCCCGATCACCGAGCTGGCCGAGCACTACCGCTCCGTGCCGCACCTGGTGGAGTTCCCGCTGCAGGAGTTCTACCGGGGCCGGGTCGACATCATGACCCGGCGTCCCGACAACGACGCCACCGACGTGATCGACATCGTGATGCCCGAGGAGCCCGGCCGTCGGGCCGAGGTGGCGGAGGTCGTCCGCATCCTGCGCGACCGGCTGGACCGGGGCCTCGACGGCACCGTCGGCGTCATCACCCCGTTCCGCGAGCACGCCGACACCCTCCAGGCCGAGGTGCTCCGCCGCTTCGACGAGACCGAGATCCGCCGGCTGGGGCTGCGCGTCGGGACGGTGCACGGCTTCCAGGGCGCCGAGCGCGACGTGATGCTGATCTCGCTCGGGCTGGCCCCGGACGATCCGGCCGGCCGCCTGGCGTTCGTGGAGAACCGGAACCTGTTCAACGTGATGGTGACCCGGGCGCGGCAGCGGGCGGTGGTGATCACCGCCGAGCCCCGCAAGCCCGACGGCCTCCTCGGCCGGTTCCTCACCGTCGCCGATCGGGCGCCCACGCCGGCGCCCGACGTCGGCGTCGACGACCGCTGGAGCAACGCCCTCGCCACCGAGCTGGCCCGGGCCGGCATCGGCACCCGCATCGGCTACGTCGTGGGCCCCTGGTCGCTGGAGCTGGTGCTCGACGATCCCCCCGAGGCCATCGTGTTCGAGACCCGCGTCGCCGGCACGCCCGCCCAGCACCAGGCCCGCCACGAGGCGCTCGCCGGCCTGGGCTGGCGGTTCGTCGAGGCCTACCCGACCCGCTGGGACCGCGACGTGGCCCGCGCCGCCCTCGACCTGCCCGCCCTGATCGACGCCGCCCGCCGCAACACGCTCCCCGCTCCTCCTGGTCCGCAGCGCCCCCGGTTGGATTCGAACCAACGACCGTCGGATTAGAAGTCCGACATGGTGGGTCCCAGCCCATCCAGGGGGGGGGTCCATGCCCGTCCTGATCCATGGCCCTCGGGGACCACTTTTCGGATCGCCGGTCCCTGCCCGTCCACCCCCGTCCGAGGTGGTTCGTGAGCAAATGGTTCGCGGCCGTGAGCGACTCAGAACGTGGCGTTCTCCACCGTGAGCATCTCGAAGGGGTTCAGCCACGGAACGCCGTGGGCGATGCACGCGTCGGGCATCTTGATGACCCACTCTGGAAGCTTGGGGAACTTGTGTCGGAGCGCGGGAATGTCCATACCCGCCCGGTCCATCGCCCAGGCGAGGACCCGTGGGTTGACCTCGACCCGGACCGTCATCCCGTCAGTCTGCCCTGTCTGCCGGGGCACGCTCCCGTACCTTGAACGGATGGTCGCCCTGGATGCCGCCAAACCGACGAGGGGGACCCGGCACCAACGGCCAAGCAGGAGCTAGCAACTAGCTCAGGGAGCGGAGGTCGTGGGCGGGAGGAGTCGACGGGGTCACGAGTTGAGCCAACCGCCAACGATCCGCCGATTCCTCCCGAATCGTGGGTCGATAAGTGCCGCGCAGGGACTTATTAGTGAGGTGGTCTGTCAGACCCCTCTGGTAACCTGCACTCCATGACGAAGGCGAAGCCGGTTCGATCCCCCGGGACCCCGTGGCCCGACCCCGACCTCGGTCCATGGCACGTGGTCACGATCTGGGCGGTGGTCGAGACCCGCATCGAGTGCATCGGGTTCGAGTTCTCGGCGGCTGACCTCGACTACCCGGTGCCGATCGTGCCGAGTTGGATCCGCGACGTTCGTCTCGGCGAGATCATCGAGAACGACAGGACCGCCCTCAACGAGCAGATGGCGCGCATGATCCAGCGAGCGCGGCGCGCCGCCGGACGAGAGCACGAGGGCGACACCCCCGTGGTGGAGGCCACCCCGCTCAAGGTGCCGAGGTCAGGACGCCCCGTACAACTCGGTGACGACCACTACCGAGAGGTCGCTGCGATCTACAGCGAGGCGCACGCCGCCGGACAACCGCCTGTCGTGGCCGTGCAGCGCCAGAAGCCCGCCTCGTACAGCACCGCATCCCGCTGGGTCACCGAGGCTCGACGCCGAGGTTTCCTGGCCCCGACCCGACGAGGAAAGCCCCGAGGAGAGGTCTGATGAGCAAGGGACACGTGTACAAGCGGGGGCAGACCTGGACCGTCGTCTACGACCTCCCACGGGAGGGACAGGCCCGGAAGCAGAAGTCGATCGGTGGGTTCAAGTCGAAGGCCGCAGCGCAGACTCGGCTCACGGAGATCCTCGCCAGCCTCGACGCAGGGAGCTACGTGGCCCCTTCGAAGATGACGCTCGGCGAGTTCGTCCTCGACCAGTGGCTGCCCGCCATGGCTGCGCCAGGCCGGTTGAAGCCCTCAACGCTCGCCTCCTACGACGGCGACATGCGGAACCACATCGTCCCTCGGCTCGGCCACATCCCGTTGCGGGCGCTCTCGGCACCGTCGCTGAACTCGATGTACAGCGACCTCATGCAGGAGGGTCGCCGGGATGGGAAGGGCGGGCTGTCGGCCACCACCGTCCAGCAGATCCACCGGGTCCTCCGGACCGCGCTCGCCGACGCTGTCCGTTGGAACCTCGTCTCCCGCAACGTCGCGGACCTTGCCGAGTGCCCCCGTAGCCGATCCGCCGAGGTGGACGCCTGGACAGCCGAGGAGGTCCAGAAGTTCCTTGCTTCGTCCGCATCATCGAGCCACGCCCACGTGTTCCGCCTGGCCCTGCTGACGGGCATGCGGCGCGCCGAGTTGGCGGGCCTCAAGTGGGATGCCGTCGACTTCGCCAGTGGCGTCCTCGTCGTTCGCCTCGCCCGTACGAGCGTGGCCTACAAGGTCCACGAGGGGCCCGCCCAAGACCCCGTCCTCCTACCGTCGCATCCCTCTCGACGCCACCACCCTCGCCGCTTTCCAGGTGATCCGACGCGAGCAATTGGAGATGCGGCTGCGGACCGGCTCCAGTGATGGCTTCGACTACGTGTTCAGCAAGCCCGACGGCACGCCGGTCCATCCCGAGTCCATGTCCACCGCCTTCAACCACGCGGTCAAGAAGTCCGGCCTGCGGAGGATCCGGTTCCACGATCTGCGCCACACCCACGCCACGGTCGGTCTGCTCGCCGGGGTGCCGTTGAAGGTCATGTCGGAGCGACTCGGTCACGAGTCGATCTTCATCACCGCCGACCTCTACTCCCACGTGCTCCCGTCCATGCAGCAAGACGCCACCGACAAGATCGCCAGCCTGATCTTGGGCGACGCCGTGCCTGCCTGAGTCGCCAAGGGGAGCCGCGAGCGCCGCTCGCGCATGGCACAGGAACTACTCCGCAGGCGCGAGCGGCAAGCCGATGGTTCGGCTGATCTCGTCATCCAGCCAGCGGTAGCTGGCGAGGCCCGCGGTCCCCACCGGCTCGACCGGCCCGGGACGTTCCTCGTGGCGCTCATTGAAGTAGCGGGGACCCGCTGCGTAGATGTGGGAGACGAAGCAGTGCACCGGCAGCACCTCGTCGGGATCCAGCGGCCGGTGCTCGACCGTCTCCATGAAGCCCCGACTCCAGCCCAACCGGTTGAGCATCACCGGGGGGATGAGCAAGCGATCACGGCTGAGGGGCGGGATCTCCAGCTTCGAGGTGCTCCACGCGTCGTAGACGTAGATCAGGATCGCGCCGCCGATCTGCAACGCATGAGCGTCCACGTCGACCACGCGCCCGAACAGGTAGTCCCGGCCCCGAGGCTTGACCACGAAGATGTCTCCGGGTCGTAAACGCTTGCGGCTCGCGGTCATCGGCTCCAGGTTGATTGGGGGGTGATCCACGGGTGGAACGGTATTGCCCGAGACTGGGTCGTGGTCCCTTTCACGTGGCGATCTGGGTCCTTGCGCCGGGTGCCGTTAGCAAGGTGTGAGCATCCGGGGCCGATCTTGGACCTCATGTGGTCGCCGTCGTGCCGCTGCGCCAGCGTTGACCTGCGGTTCTGTGAGCGCCCCCGGTTGGATTCGAACCAACGACCGTCGGATTAGAAGTCCGATGCTCTATCCAGCTGAGCTACAGGGGCAGTCGACCCATCGTACGAGCCGGGGTGGAGCGCCTGAGGACCCGCTCCGGGGCCGGAC
>CALANQ010000441.1 GCA_937926025.1 uncultured Acidimicrobiales bacterium | reverse complement strand
CCCGGGTGAGCCGCTCCTCGTCGGAGCCCGCCCCGTCGCGCATCGTCCGGAACTTCACCAGGGTGAAGGTCACCCCGTGGCGCCCCGGGCGCTCCTGGCGGAACAGCACCGGCGCCCCCATGGACCAGCGGACGGCGAGGGCGACGACGGCCATCGGGACGGCGGCGATGGCGAGCCCGAGGCCGGAGCCCACGATGTCGGTGGCGCGCTTGGCGGTGGGCGACGCCACCTAGAACAGCTCCAGGTCGCCGATGGAGAAGGCGATGTCGCCGATGGCGGGGTCGGCACTGCCGTCGAGCGCCCGCCAGGTGACCACCGGGGCGAGCGCCGGGAGGGACGCCGTGGGCGTGAGGTCGGCGATGCGGTCCGACGCCACCAGCAGGTAGTCGGCCCCCGACGAGCGGAGGACCGCCCGCAGCAGCCGTCGGCGGGTGCGCGGCGACGAGGTCAGCACCTCGCAGACGGTCGCCTCGAGCGCCGCCCCTCGGCGGCGGACCCGGAACACCACCAGACCGGGCGACCCACCGCCCAGGTCGTCGGACGAGATCACCCGGTAGCGCAGGTGGGGGAGGCCGTAGCGCCAGCGCAGCCAGGGAACGGAGCGATCCGTGCACCACCGGCCCGTGGGTCCGTCACCGATCAGGTCGGCGATGACCGCGTCGTGGCGGGGGTCGTCGAAGTAGGCCGGCGCGTCGTGGCCGGCCGTGGTCTCCTGGGACCACAGGTCGGCCGGCACGCGCGACGTGGCCACCCGCGCCACCGACAGCAGCTTGGGCCGGACGGCCACCCGCGGCCGCCCCAGCTCGCTCCACCCCATCTTCAGGTAGCCGGGCCGGCTCTGGCCGTTCGGCGTGTTGAAGATGAGGTGCACCCCCTGGGCGCGCAGCTCGTCCACGGCGGTGGTGGTGAGCGAGCGGAAGATGCCCTTGCCCTGGTGGTCCGGGTCCGTCGCGGTGTCCACCGCCCGGACCGCCACCGCCGTGGAGCCGTCGGGGCGGCGGAACCCCCAGCGCAGCAGCACGCGGAAGCCGACGACCCTCCCGTCGTGCAGCGCGACCCACCGGGGCGACGGGCCGAACGGGTTCTCGTCGTGCTTCCAGCGGTACAGGTCGGTCGTGCGCTGCTCGTCCTTCCAGCCGAGGGTCCGGTGGCCGAGGGCCAGGATCTGGGCCTCGTGCGCCGGCTCGGCCAGCTGGATGGTGATGGGGTCGCCCGTGCGCGGGTCGGCGGTCACAGCAGCTCCGGTCCGCGGTCGGAGGGCCTGGTGCGCGCTCGGAACCCCACGAGCGGTGACGGTACTACCGGCCTCAGCATGCCCACCCGCATCGGATCGTCACCGGGGCGCCGTGGCGCCCGTCGCCTGCAGCGACGCCACGGTGCGCTCGAGGGTGGTGCGGAAGTCGGGGAGCGGAGCGCGCCCGCTCCGGGTCCAGCGGTCGTCGGCGAGCCGGGAGTCGGCGGGCCGGATCGCCGCCCGGGGCGGGTCCAGGTCCGCGGTGGCGATGGGGTGGATGCGATCCGGGTCCTCGCCCGCGGCCCGGGCGACCTCCCGGGCCAGCTGCCACCAGCTCGCCGACCCCCGGTTGGTGACGTGCCAGGTGCCCGACGCGCCGCCGAGCCCGAGGTCCAGGAGCGCGCCGGCCAGATCGGTGGCGCTCGTCGGGTTGCCGATCTGGTCGTCCACGAACCGGAGGGGTGCGCTCCCTCCGAGCTGGCGCAGGATGGTGGCCACGATGCTGGGTGCCACCGGTCCGTAGAGCCACGACGTGCGGACGACCGCGTGCGACGGGCCGACGGCCTGCTCGCCCAGCAGCTTCGATCGTCCGTAGGCGGATCGGGGACGGGGCTCGTCGTCCTCCTCGTACGGGGCACCCTTCGTCCCGTCGAAGACGTAGTCGGTCGACACGTGCACCAGGTGGGCGCCGACGGCCTCCGCAGCCCGGGCCACGTGGGCCGTGCCGCCCCCGTTCACCGCGTCGGCCCGCTCCGGGTCGGTCTCGCACGCGTCGACGGCGGTCCAGGCGGCCGTGTGGATGATGAGCGCCGGCGAGACGGCCGCGACCCGGCGGTGGACCGCGCCCGCGTCGGTGATGTCGCACGGATCGGGTCCCGTGCGGTCCAGGCCGTGGACCTCGTGCCCCTGGGTGCGGGCAGCGCCCTCCACCTCGCGGCCGAGCATCCCGGACCGGCCGGTGATCAGGATCCTGGTCATGCCCTCGCCCCGCAGGTCGGCCGCGCCCGGGTCGACGCGCCGGCGTCAGGCCTGTGGCACGGCACGGGGGAGCTGCTCCACGGGGATCGCCTCGCGTCGGGGGTTGCCGCGATCGCGGTCGGACAGGATCGGGTCGGCGAGCCCCCAGTCCGCTCCGATGGCCGGGTCGTCCCAGGCCACGCCCAGCTCGTCGGCCGGGTCGTAGTAGCGGTCGACCAGGTAGGCGAGGGTCAGGTCGGAGAGGGACGAGAAGCCGTGCGCCACACCCGGCGGGATGTACACGCCCAGGTGGTTGTTGGGTGCGCCGGCCACCTCGCCCAGGTCGAGCACCTGCGTCGCGCCGTCGGTGGGGCTGCCCGTGCGGAGGTCGTGGAGGACCACCCGGCAGTGGCCCGACGTCACGTACCAGTAGTCGGCCTGGCGCAGGTGGAAGTGGAGGCCCACGACGGCTCCGGACCGGCGGACCGCCCAGTTGGCCTGCCCCATCTCCCGGCCCTCGGGGATCCAGGCCCGGCGGTAGGTCTCCGCGAAGGAACCCCGTTCGTCGGCGTGGACCACCGGGGTCACCACGTACACGCCATCGATGGTGCCGCTGGGCTCGACCTCGGCCATCACCACGCCTCTACGCGTGTGTGCGAGCTGCTCGAGCGCAACGGATCCATCCCCCTGGGTTGCTTGACCTCGGACCGAAGCCCGAGCCCGCCACCCTATCCGGGTGATTCGTCCGGTTGACCGGGTGCTGGCGGTGCTGGGGTTCCCGGCCCGGGGGACCGCGCCCTACGCTGCGGATGCGGCTCCGGAGCCGCGATGGGGGGATGGTCTGCGTGTTCGGTTCGCACAGGGATGGTTCGGCACCGTGAAGGTCGTGGTCACCGGGGCGGCCGGGTTCATCGGATCCCACCTCTCCGAGGCGCTCGTGGCGCGCGGCGACGAGGTGGTCGGGGTCGACTGCTTCACCGACTACTACGCCCGGGCCGACAAGGAGGCCAACCTGGCGCAGCTGCGGACCGCTCCGGGCTTCCGCTTCGTGGAGGCCGACCTCCGCACCGACGACCTCGGCCCGATCGTCGCCGACGCCGATGCCGTGGTCAACGAGGCCGCCACCCCGGGCCTGGTGCTCAGCTGGGACGACTTCGAGCGCTCCCAGTCCTGCAACCTCAGCGCGGTCAAGCGGCTGGTCGACGCCTGCATCGATGCCGAGGTCGGCCACTTCGTCCAGGCTTCGACCTCCTCGGTGTACGGCGCGGAGGCCACCGGCGACGAGACGGCGCCCACGCTGCCCGTCTCGCCCTACGGGGTCACCAAGCTGGCCGCCGAGCACCTCCTGCGGGCCCACAGCGAGACCTACGGCCTGCCCCTCACGATCCTGCGCTACTTCTCCATCTTCGGCCCGCGCCAGCGCCCGGACATGGCCTACCGGATCTTCTGCGAGCGCATGCTCGCCGGCGAGCCCATCGTGGTGTTCGGCGACGGCGGCCAGAGCCGCAGCAACACGTACGTCTCCGACTGCGTGGCGGGCACCCTCGCCGCGCTGGGCGGCCCCGCCGACGGCTCCATCTTCAACATCGGCGGCGGCGAGGAGCTCAAGCTGCTCGACGCCGTGGCCATCATCGCCGGCGAGCTCGGCGTCGAGCCGCAGGTGGAGTTCCGCGAGGTCCGCCGGGGCGATCAGCGCCGCACCGTCGCCGACATCACCGCGGCCCGCTCGGTGCTGGGCTGGCAGCCGCTGGTCGGCCCCGAGGAGGGGCTGCGGGCCGAGGTGGCCTGGGTGCGCGACCACCTCGCCGCCGGCTGACCCGGCGCTACGGTCGGTCCGTGGACTTCGAGCTGCCCTCGGACGACGATCCGCGCCGCGTCGCGGTGCGCACCTGGCTGGCCGAGCATCCAGCGCCCTCGGGGGCCGAGCTCGCTGCCGCCGGGTACGTGTCGCCCCACTGGCCCGAGCCGTGGGGCCTGGCCGCCGACCCGATCCACCAGCTCATCATCGACGACGAGCTGCGGGCCGCCGGGGTGCGCCGGCCGAACAACCCGATCGGCATCGGGTGGGCCGGTCCCACCCTCATCCACGCCGGCACCGCCGAGCAGCAGGCCCGGTACCTGCCGAAGCTCCTCTCCGGCGAGGAGATCTGGTGCCAGCTCTTCAGCGAGCCCGAGGCGGGAAGCGACCTCGCCAACCTCGCCACCCGCGCCGTGCGCGACGGCGACGAGTGGATCGTGAACGGCTCGAAGATCTGGACGTCGCTGGCC
>CALANQ010000440.1 GCA_937926025.1 uncultured Acidimicrobiales bacterium | reverse complement strand
TCTCCTCGAACGGCCGGTCCCGGTGCACCAGAACGGCCTGGGGCACCGCTTCGAGGCCCACCGTCATGGCCAGCGTGTTGGGCCGGGCGTGGTGCTCCACGTACCCGACCACCACGTCGGTGCCGCGCTCGGCGCGACGGTGCCCTTCGCTCAACATGGCGTAGGTCTTGCCCACGCCGGGCGCCGCGCCCAGGTAGATGCGCAGCTTCCCGCGGGGCGCCTCGGCCATCACCGCAACCTACGACGGTGCGGGGCCGGCCGACTCCCCGACCGGCCCCGCGGGCCGCCGCGCACCCAGGAGGTGAGCACCCGGGTGCCGGCCTCAGGCATCGAGGGCCAGGTTGAGCTCGAGGACGTTGACCCCGGGTTCGCCCAGGAACCCCAGGGGGCGGCCCTGGGTGTGGGCGTCGATCAGGTCGTCGACCTGGGCGACGGTCAGCCCTCGCGCCTCGGCCACGCGTGCGGCCTGGAGGCGGGCGTTGGCCACAGAGATCTGCGGGTCCAGGCCCGAGCCGGAGGCGGTGACCGCATCCACCGGGACCTCGACGTCGGCGCCGAGGCCGTTGGCGCTGCGGTAGGCGTCGATGCGCCCGGCCACGGTGTCGAGCAGCTCCGGGTTGGTGGGCCCCAGGTTGCTCGCCGAGCTGGCCGTCGGGTCGTAGCCGTCGCCGGCGGCCGAGGGCCGGGGCTGGAACCACCGTTCGCCGTCGAAGGGCTGGCCGATCAGCGAGGAGCCCACCACCGCGCCGGTGGCGTCGTGGACGAGGGACCCGTCGGCCTTCGAGCCGAAGACGACCTGGCCGATGCCGGTCACGGCCAGCGGGTAGAGGATGCCCGTCAGCACGGTGAGCACGGCCAGCATGCGCAGGGCGGGGAGGAGTTGGCGTCGCATCTCAGAAGCCTCCGAAGGCGTTGATGACGAGGTCGATGAGCTTGATCCCGATGAACGGGGCGATCAGGCCGCCGAGGCCGTAGATCAGGAGGTTCCGCTGCAGGATCTGCCCGGCGCCGCCCACCCGGAACTTCACGCCGCGCAGGGCGAGGGGGATGAGGGCCACGATCACCAGGGCGTTGAAGATGACGGCCGAGAGGATCGCCGAGTCCGCCGAGCCGAGCCGCATGATGTTCAGCGAGTCGAGCGCCGGGAAGGTGGCCACGAACATCGCCGGGATGATGGCGAAGTACTTGGCCACGTCGTTGGCGATGCTGAAGGTGGTCAGCGCCCCCCGGGTGATGAGCAGCTGCTTGCCGATCTCCACGACGGCGATGAGCTTGGTGGGATCGCTGTCGAGGTCGACCATGTTCCCGGCCTCCTTGGCGGCCTGGGTGCCGGTGTTCATGGCCACGCCGACGTCGGCCAGGGCCAGGGCGGGGGCGTCGTTGGTGCCGTCGCCCGTCATGGCCACGAGGTTCCCGCCGGCCTGCTCGGCGCGGATGCGGGCCATCTTGTCCTCGGGGGTGGCCTCGGCGAGGAAGTCGTCGACGCCGGCCTCGGCCGCGATGGCGGCGGCGGTCAGCGGGTTGTCGCCGGTGATCATGACGGTGCGGATGCCCATGGCCCGCAGCTCGTCGAACCGCTCGGCCATGCCCTCCTTCACCGTGTCCTTGAGGTGGATGACGCCGAGGACCCGGGTGCCGTCGGCGACCGCCAGCGGCGTGCCGCCGGTGGTGGAGATGCCCTCGACGATCGCCGCCAGGTCCTGCGGCGAGGCACCGCCCTGCTCGGTGACCCAGCGGGCCAGGGAGTCCGTGGCGCCCTTGCGGATCTGGCGCCGTCGGGCGCTGCCGGCGTCGGCCTGGTCGAAGTCCACGCCGGACATGCGGGTCTGGGCGGTGAACGGGATCAGCTCGCTGTTGGCCAGGTGCTGCGCCGGGTCCAGGCCGTAGCGCTCGGCGGCGAGCGCCACCACCGAGCGGCCCTCGGGCGTCTCGTCGGCCAAGCTCGAGAGCAGCGCCGCCTCCGCCAGGTCCGCCTCGGCCACGCCGGCCACGGGCACGAACGCCGCCGCCATCCGGTTGCCGTAGGTGATGGTGCCGGTCTTGTCGAGCAGCAGGGTCGACACGTCGCCGGCGGCCTCGACCGCCCGGCCCGACATGGCCAGCACGTTGCGCTGCACGAGCCGGTCCATGCCGGCGATGCCGATGGCCGACAGGAGCCCCCCGATGGTGGTGGGGATCAGGCACACCAGCAGGGCGACCAGCACCACGATCGACTGCTCGCCGCCCGAGTAGACGGCGAAGGGCTGCAGCGTCACCACGGCCAGCAGGAAGATGATGGTGAGGCCGCACAGCAGGATGTTCAGGGCGATCTCGTTCGGGGTCTTCTGGCGCTCGGCCCCCTCCACCAGGGCGATCATCCGGTCGATGAACCCGGCCCCCGGCTCCTGGGTGATGCGCACCACGATCTCGTCGGACAGCACGCCGGTGCCGCCGGTGACGGCGCTGCGGTCGCCGCCGGACTCTCGGATGACCGGGGCCGACTCGCCGGTGATGGCGGACTCGTCGACGCTGGCGATGCCCTCCACGACCTCGCCGTCGCCGGGGATGATCTCGCCGGGGCGGACGATGCACAGGTCGCCGGGGCGTAGCAGCGGCGACGGCCGCTCCTCGACGGAGCCGTCGGGCAGGCGGACCCGCGCCGACGTCTCCGAGCGGGTCTTGCGCAGCGTGTCGGCCTGGGCCTTGCCCCGGCCCTCGGCGATGGCCTCGGCGAAGTTCGCGAACAGCAGGGTGAACCACAGCCACGCGGCGACCAGGCCGGTGAACAGGTGGGGCTCGCCGTCGGTCGGGAGGTCACGCAGGAACAGCAGCGTGGTGTACACGCTGCCGATCTCCACGATGAACATCACCGGGTTCCGGGCCATCTGACGCGGGTCGAGCTTGCGGATGGCGTCGCCGACGGCGCGCTGCACGATGGTCCGCTCGAACAGCTGGGTCTTCTTCGGCGGGTGGTCGTCCGCCGGGGCGGAGGCCGGAGCCTCCGGTGCCGGTTCAGGGATTGTGAGGGTGTCCACGGGCCGTCCTTCAGATGCTGAGCTGCTCGACGATCGGGCCGAGCGAGAGGATGGGGAAGTAGGTCAGGCCGACGACGATCAGCACGACGCCGGTGAGGAGTCCGGCGAACAGCGGCGTGCCGGTGGGGAAGGTGCCGGCGGTGGCGGGGACCTTCTGCTTGCGGACCAGCGATCCGGCGATGGCCAGGACCGGGATGATCAGGAAGAACCGGCCGATCAGCATCGAGATGCCGAGCGTGGTGTTGTAC
>CALANQ010000439.1 GCA_937926025.1 uncultured Acidimicrobiales bacterium | reverse complement strand
TCCCTGCCGCAGGCCCCGCGCCTGGACATGGTCCCCGACGACGTCACCGCCCTGCGCCACGTGCTCAGCGGCCGAGGCTTCGACGAGGCGCTGGAGCGCATCGACAAGCTCCAGGTCGCCATGGAGGCCGACCCGTCCACCCGCAACATCGACCGCTACACCCGGGCGCTCGAACGGTTCCGCATGGACGGCGGCTACTCCGCAGAGTCCGAGGTGCGGCGCCTCGCCGCCGGCATCGGCCTGGCCGACGACAAGCTCGACCTGCCCCTCGGTGCCCTCTCCGGCGGCCAGCGCCGCCGGGTCGAGGTCGTGCGCATCCTCTTCGCCGGGTCCGACGTGCTGCTCCTCGACGAGCCCACCAACCACCTGGACGCCGACGCCAAGCTCTGGATGCTGGACTTCCTGGCCAGCTACCGCGGCGCGCTCATCGTGATCAGCCACGACCTCGACCTGCTCGACGACGCCATCACCCGGGTGATCCACCTCGACCGCGGCGGAGACACCGCCACCGGCGTCATGCACGAGTACAAGGGCACCTACTCGCAGTACGTGAAGGCCCGTGAGGCCGATGAGGTGCGCCTGGCCAAGGAGATCGCCCAGCAGGCCAAGGAGATCGAGCGGCTCCAGACCATCGTCGACCGCTTCGGGGCCAAGGCCACCAAGGCGGCCATGGCCCACAGCATCGAGAAGCGCATCGACCGGCTCAAGGAGAACGCTCCGCAGTCGGTCCAGGCCCGCAAGGTGCTCAAGCTCCGCCTCCCCGAACCGCCCCACAGCGCCCGCACGGTGCTGGAGGCATCGGACCTGGCTGTCAGCTACCCGGGGCTCGACGTGTTCGAAGACGTCACGTTCGACGCCGGTCGAGGCGACCGCGTGCTGGTCATGGGCCTCAACGGCGCCGGCAAGACCTCGCTGCTGCGGGTGCTGGCAGGCGTCACCGAGCCGCTGTTCGGCACCGTGAAGTGGGGCATGGGGGTGTCGGTCGGGTACTACGCCCAGGAGCACGAGGGCATCCGCTCCGGCGCCTCCCTGGTGGAGCACATGCGCGAGGCCACCGGCGGCATGGGCGACGGCGAGCTGCGCGGCCTGCTCGGCATGTTCGGCCTGGTGGGCGACAAGGTCTGGCAGGACGCGTCCACCCTCAGCGGTGGCGAGAAGACCAAGCTCGCCCTGGCCCAACTGGTGGGCGGCAAGCACAACGTGCTGCTCCTCGACGAGCCCACCAACAACCTCGACCCCGGCTCCCGCACCGCGGTGGCAGACTCGCTCAGCAGCTGGGGCGGCACCCTCATCGTGGTCAGCCACGACGCCGAGTTCGTCGAGGCCCTCGAGCCCGACCGGGCCCTGCTCATGCCCGAGGGCAGCGTCGACCACTGGCACGACAGCTTCCTCGAGCTCGTCACCCTCGCCTGATCCGCTCTGCGGGGCAGCTCTCGGCGGTCCAAACCCGAGAACGACGGAGGGCGGTGGCCGAAGCCACCGCCCTCGCGCACGTACTGGTAGCACCCGACCGAAGTGGTTGTACCGGTGGGACGAGCCCCGGCCTCAGGTCAGGCGGGTGGCTGGCGGGTAATCGCCAGTCGCCCAGCAAGTCGCACTAGCGACCAGCCACCTCCGAAGTCCCATGAGAACTGTCGTTGATGTGGACCACCTCCTTTCTTCGGTGGCGCCATCCAACCACCATCACCGCACGATGCCAACCGATTTCGGGACGAGTTCGCAGAGTCGAAACACACCCCACCCCGACGGCCCGCCTCCGTTCTCGTGCAGGTCCGACAGCCTCCGGCTGCTCGATCTGCACGAGAACCGACGCGTCTGCACGAGAAGGGTGGGCGATGTCGGGCCAGCGAGGGTCCGTCGTCGGCCGTAGGGTCCGGCGGCAGCCCACCCCGGAGGTCCCCCGTGCCCGGCTTCGACGTTCCCGACCACGTCCGTCCCGTCCGCGACCAGGTCCTGGCGTTCATGACGGAGCGGGTCGAGCCGGCCGAGCCGGTCCTCCACGCCGGCGGTGAGGAGGCGGCGGCCCTGCTGCTCGACCTCCAGGGTCAGGCCAAGGCCGAGGGGCTGTGGGCCCTGGGCCATCCGTCGGAGCTGGGCGGCGGCGGGATGCCGTTCGCCGACTACGTGTACGTCAACGAGGTCCAGGGCCGCAGCGAGTACGGGCAGCTCGCCCTCGGCACCTTCACGCTCCAGGACTCGCTGATGCTCCACGCCCACGCCAGCGAGTCCCAGCGGAGCCGGTGGCTGGAGCCGCTGGTGGCCGCCGAGATCTGGCCGAGCTTCGCCATGACCGAGCCGGCGGTGGCGTCGTCGGACCCGACCCAGCTCCAGACCACCGCCACCCTCGACGGCGACCAGTGGGTCATCTCAGGCCGCAAGTGGTTCACCACCGGAGCGAACCGGGCGGCGTACACGACCGTGATGTGCCGCACCGAGCCCGACGCGCCGGACCACGCCGCCTTCTCGATGATCATCGTCCCGACCGACACCCCCGGCTACGAGATCATCCGTGAGACGCCCGTGCTGGGGATCCGGGGCGGTCACTGCGAGGTGGTCTACGACGACGTCCGGGTCCCCGCCGACCACCTGTTGGGGGAACGAGGCCGCGGCTTCGTGATCGCGCAGCAACGGCTCGGCCCGGGGCGGATCTTCCACGCCATGCGCTGGCTCGGCCAGGCCCAGCGGGCCTTCGACCTGCTGTGCCAGCGGCTGGTCTCCCGGGAGGCGTTCGGGTCGTCGCTGGCGTCGAAGCAGCTGATGCAGCAGCACGTCTTCGACAGCTACGCCCAGATCCAGGCGTGCCGCCTGCTCACCCTGCACGCGGCCGACGCCGTCGACCGCGGCGGCGACGCCCGCGTCGAGATCGGTGCCGTGAAGGTGGTCGGGGCGAAGATGCTCCACGACGTCATCGACCGGGCCGTGCAGGCCCACGGCGCCGCCGGCCTCACCGACGACACCCCGCTCAGCCACATGTACCGGGCCGCCCGCTTCGCGCGCATCTACGACGGCCCCGACGAGGTCCACATCCAGTCCGTCGCCCGCCGCCTCCTCAAGACCTACCGCGACGGCGCCACCCACTCCTTCGCCGGCTGATCGCCCACGCACCGGCCTTCACACCGACCCCGAACCGAAGTTGGTGTGAAGATTGGGCCAGGACCCCAATCTTCACACCAACTTCGGGGTGGGTGGAGGGGGAGCGGGCGGTTCGCTGGGGATCAGGCGTCGGGTGGGAGGAGCCACTTGGGGTTGGCGACGCGGAGGCGGTCGACGACGGCGGCTCGGACCTCCACCAGGACCTCGTCCTCCAGCTCGCCGCCGGCGCGGATGGCCTCGGCCAGGGCCCGTTCGAGGGTGTCGTCCAGGACCGAGGTCGGCTGCGCCTCCATCTGGCGCTGGACCACGGCGAGGGCGTTGCCGGCGACCTTGAGCTGGAAGGCGGCGGCGCCGTCGAGGTCGGGGGCGACGGTCTCGGCCAGGTGCTCCCGGACGGCCTCCACCAGCTCGGCGGCGGTGGGGCGGCCGTGGGCCGTCCCCCGGTCGGGGCTGGGTTCGGGCGCCGACGCCTTCGGCTCGGTGATGCCGATGAGGTCGAGCAGGTCGTACTCGGTCTCGCACACGCGGCGGCCGATGGTGGCCAGCTCCACGGAGCGCACGTGGCCGTCGAGGTGGCGCCGGGCCTGCACCGCGCAGATCAGCCCCCAGGTGAGGGTCCCGGCCACGATCCACCAGCGCACGTCGTCGGCCGCGGCCGGTTCCCCGGTGGCGGAGGCGTAGGCGTCGAGCAGGTCGGTGAGGGGGCCGACGCCACCGACCTCGCCCTCGCCGCCGAAGCGCCAGGCCCGGACGCACAGCCACCCGAGGTCCTCGAGCGGGTCGCCCAGGTGGGCCAGCTCCCAGTCCAGGACCGCGCGCAGGCCGTGGTCGGGGTCGACGAGCAGGTTGCCCACCCGGAAGTCGCCGTGCACGACCGACACCGGCCGCTCCGGTGGCCGGTGCTCGTCGAGCCAGCGGAGCGCCAGCTCGAACGCGGGCCGGTGCTCGTCGAGCAGGTCCAGCCCGTCGCGCAGCCGGCCGATGGTGTCGATCGGTTCCAGGCCGGGCACGTCGGCGGGGTCGATCGAGTGGATGGCGGCCAGCGCCCGTCCGCACTGCGTCGGCAGCAGCGTCCGGGCCGGGGCGAATTCGTCGCGCCGGACGATGCGGGGGCCGAGCGCCTCGCCGTCGACGTGCTCGGTGATGCGGGCGGCGCCCAGGGACGGCTCGCACCCGGCGGCGTCGACGATGACCGGCGGGACCGGCACACCCGCCCGCTCGGCGGCGGCGAGCAGCGCGTCCTCGGATGCCAGCGGCGCGCTGCCCATGGTCATCCCGCCCCGCACCCGCTGCAGGATCAGCCGCCGCCGGCGATCCCCGGTCACGGCGGTGAACGACCACGTCTCACGCGACGCCCCGCCCGAGAGCCGGGCGAGGTTCTCGATGCGGACCGATCCGCCGCCGGTGGCCGCCAGCGTGCGGTGCAGCGCGCCCTCCAGGTCGTCGGCCATCGCCGGACCCTACGACGGGGGCACGCCCCCTGCCCTCCGGCGCGCCCGCCCGGCGCCGTAGGGTTCGGACATGGCGGCGGAGGCACGGTGGTGGCGTTCGATCGCGGGCCTGGTGCTCGCCGCGACGGTGGTGGTGGGGGCGCCCGGG
>CALANQ010000438.1 GCA_937926025.1 uncultured Acidimicrobiales bacterium | reverse complement strand
CTTCGAGGTGCCGGTGTCTGCTGGGACCTCGCGCACCTCGACGCCAGGGAGGTCCCAGCGGGGCCGGGGAGCGTTCTGCAGGACGAACGCCACCTGCACGAGCGGACCGTGGCCGAGGGTCCGCGTCGGTGCAAGCGATTCGACCAGGTGCTCGAACGGGAGGTCGGCATGGTCGTGGGCATCGAGCGCGACGTCGCGGACGCGGCCGAGGAGCTCCTCGAAGGTCGGGTCTCCGGACAGGTCGACTCGCAGGGCCAACGTGTTCACGAAGAACCCGATCAGCGGCTCGACATCGACGTCGGTCCGTCCGGCGACCGGGGTGCCGATGATGACATCGGTTCGTCCAGCCCAGCGTCCGACCACGACGGCGAACGCCGTGAGCAGCGACATGAACGGGGTGGCGTCGTGGCGCCGCATGGCCGTGGCGACGCGCTCGGGCACGCGGAAGCGGTGGGTGGCCCCGGCATGGGACTGCACCAGCGGTCGCGGCCCACCGGCCGTCAGGTCGAGCAGCGGCGGCAGCCCGGCGAGGCGCGAGCGCCAGTGGTCAGTCAGCACGTCGAGCCGCGCCTGGTCGAGCGCGGCGCGCTGGCGAGCGGCGTGGGCGACGTAGGTGGTCTCCAGCGGATCCAGCGGGGCGCCCCGGAGCAGCAGGGCGAGCTCCTCGACGAGCACGCCGATCGACCACGCGTCGCACACGATGTGGTGGGCCACGAGGACGAGCAGGTCCGGCTGGTCGGTCCGGCGCACCACGGTCGCCCGCAGCAGGGGCTCGGCGGTGAGGTCGAACGGCGCTCGGAGGAGCAGGTCCACGTCGAGGTCAGCCTCCTCCCGGAGCACGAAGCCCCCGGGAGGCCGGATGGACATCGTGGGACGGTCGTCCACCACCGGGAAGGCGGCGCGCAGGACATCGTGACGATCGACGATGTGGCAGAGCGCCGTCTCGAGCACCCGAGCGTCGGTGCCGTGGCCGATCTCGAGGACCCGCACCACGTTGTAGACGGGGGCGCCGTCGGTCAGCGCCTCCATCGTCCAGAGGCGTTGCTGGGCGAGGGACATGCGGCCCTCGTCGGCGGGGTCGACCTCCGCCGCGTCTGATCGTCGCGGTGCCAGGGCCAGGGCGGCGGCCAGCGCTCGGGGTGTGGAGTCCTCGAACACGGTGCGGAGCCGGAGCTGCCGTCCGGTGTCGCGCCGGAGGCGGGCCAGCAGGCGGGTGGCGAGCAGCGAGTCCAGGCCGTGGGCGAACAGGTCGTCGGTGGCGCCGACGGACGGGCCGCCCAGCAGCTCCTCGGCGCGGGTGATGACCAGCCGCTCGTCGTCCGTGGCGCCCGGCTCGATGCTGGGGAGGAGGGCGCCAGGGCCGCGGTCGTCGGGGAGCTGCGACCAGTCGAGCTTGCCGTTCGCCTGCAGCGGGAGCCGGTCCACGATCCGCAGGTCGCCGGGGACCATGTGGCGCGGGAGCCACGCGCTCGCCTCCCGGAGCACGTCGCGTGCCGTCGCCTGCGCACCCGGTTCCAAGACGACGACGGCACGTAGCCGCCCGTCAGCCTCGTGCACCACCGCTCGGGCGAGCGCGGCCTGGCGAGCCAGGGTGGCCTCCACCTCGCCGAGCTCGACCCGCATCCCTGCCACGTTCGCCCGCCGGTCGTTTCGGCCGAGGAGCACCAGGCTCCCGTGGTCGTCGATGCGGCCCACGTCACCGGTCCGGTACCCCGGCTCGCCGTCGGGCAGCGCCGCGAACCGGTCCTGGCCGGTCGCAGCGGCGCCCACGTAGCCGCGCGCCAGGCGGTCACCCCCGATCCACACGATGCCGGGCTCGCCGTCGGCCACCGGGGTCCCCGTGTCGTCGAGCACGAGCACCCGAACACCCGGAAGCGGCCGGCCGGCGGAGATGTGCGGCGTCGGCCCCGCCTCGATGCGGTGGCTGGTGACGGTGCCGACGGTCTCGGTCTGCGAGTAGAGGTTCACCAGCGCCACGTTCGGCGGGACGAGCGCCGCCGTGCTGGGCGACAAGGCCTCGCCGGTGACGAGGATCGTCGAGAGCCCGGCGAGGGCCCCGGCCGGGTCCGGACTCGAGCGGAGCGCGGCGTCGAGGACCGAAGGGGTGGTGTCCCAGGCGGTCACCTCGTCGTCGCGGAGTCGGCGGAGGAGCAGGTCTAGGTCCGTGCGGGCCTCCTCCGACACGATCGAGATCGTGTGGCCGTAGGCGAGGGGCAGCAGCAGCTGGCGGACTGCGGCAGAGAAGCCGACCGAGGCCGTGAACGCTCGGCGCGGGCCGGGGGTCACGCTCGCCGCCGACATCACGTAGCGGGCGAGGGCGCCGTGCTCCACGAGCACGCCCTTCGGCTGACCGGAGGACCCGGACGTGTAGAGGACGTAGGCGGGGTCGTCGGCGCTGGCACGCAGCGGAGGACGGCGCCGGCTCGTCCGGCTGCGGTCGATGTGCTCGATCGAGATGCTGGCGGCTGCGTCCGCCGTCATGAACGCTCGCCGCTCGGACGGCAGGGTGCGATCCAAGGGGAGGAGGCAGCCGCCGGCCTTCACGACGGCGAGCAGCGCGACCGCCAGGTCCACCGTGCGGTCGACCTCGACGGCCACGGTGACGCCGGGCGCCACGCCTTGGCGGATCAGGTCCTCGGCGGTGGCGTTGGCGAGCTCGTCGAGCTCCAGGTAGGTGAGGCGCGTGGACCCGTCGGTCACCGCCAGGTGGCGAGGGGCTCGATCAGCGGTTCGCTCGAACGAGGCGGCCAGCAGCGGCTCAGCGAGCACGCGCCACCCCGGCGGACCGGACCTTCCAGACGTGCTCGGCGGGGAAGCGGCGCGACCACGCCCGTGCCCCGGGCGGACCGAACGAGGTCTCGTCCGCCGGGCCGGGGCGCAGCTCGATCAGGTCCTCGACGATCAGCCCGCAGTCGCGGAACAGCCGGATCCACTCCCCGTAGCCCAGGCTGAACCGCGCCACTCCACCGTCGTCGATCTCGTGCATGCCGAAGTAGTCCCGGGTGAGCGTGGTGCCGGGGTCCATCTCGCCATCGGGCCAGCACATGAACAGCAGCGGCGTCGTGGTCGTGAACGCGAGCACACCGCCCGGCCGGAGCACGCGCGCCGCCTCGGGCACCGCCTGGAGCGGGGACGCGAACGTCATGGCGCCGTAGTCGCAGAAGACGAGGTCGAAGCGGTCGTCGCCGAACGGGAGCTGCTCGGCGTTCCCGTGGATGAGCGGGACCTCCAGGTCCAGCCCGGCCATCAGCTGGCGTCCGTGGGCCAGCTGGGCCTCGGAGACGTCCAAGCCCACTGGACGGGCACCGAGGAGGGCGAGTGCGATCGAGCTCTGCGCCGCGCCGCAGCCGATCTCGAGCACGTCCCGATCGGCGACGTCGCCCAGCACCTGCAGCTCGCTCTCGGGTGCGCGCCAGGCCCCCCAGGAGAGGGTGTCGGGGGTCAACGTGCGAGCATGCCGGTCCTGGTAGCCCTCGCTCGCCGCGTTCCACCAGTCGCGGTTCTGTCGCACGTGCACGCCCACCGGTGCCCTCCCAAGCCAGCTTCGTGGTTCGTCTTCGGGTGACCCCAGAGACGCCGCCGACGTGGGACGATAGTCGCTTGACCGGAGAGGTCGCGGCGCCGTGTCGAGGGCCCGATCCGGTCGTGAGAGGTGGTCCGGGTGGTGGTCGACGATCGGTTCGGAGCGGGCCGTCTGACCGATGTCGACGGGGTCGCGGTCGGTCAGTGGACCGACGCAATCGCCCAGACCGGGTGCACCGCGGTCGTGTTCCCGGAGGGGACGGTCGCGTCCTGCGAGGTCCGCGGCGGTGCCCCGGCCAGCCGTGAGCTGGCCCTGCTCGACCCCGTTCGGACGGTCCAGTCGATCGACGCCGTGCTCCTCACCGGCGGGTCCGCCTTCGGGCTCGCGGCGGCCGACGGCGTGGTGTCCGCCCTCGAATCGCTCGGACGCGGCTTCCCCACCGGAGGTGGGCGCGTCCCGATCGTCGCGGCCCTGGCGCTCTACGACCTCGGCGTCGGCGACCCGGCGGTCCGGCCGGGTCACGAGGCCGGCCGATCCGCCGCGGCGTCGGCCGCGGGTGGCGACCACCTGGTCGGACTCGTCGGCGCGGGCGCGGGCTGCACCACGGGGAACTGGCGCGGCGACGAGCACGCCGGACCGGGCGGCCTCGTCGCCGCCTCCCGACGAGTCGGCGGCGCGACCGTCGCGGCCCTGGTGGCGGTCAACGCGTTCGGCTCGGTCGGCGAGCGCGGCATCGATCTCGACGTCGACACCGAGCTGCGGGAGAGCGGTCTGGGCACGAATACGACCATCGGGGTGGTGATGACGGATGCGCCCCTCGACAAGGTCGGGTGCATGCTGCTGGCGCAGGCGGCGCATGACGGCTTGGCTCGTGCCGTGTTCCCGCCACACACCCGCTTCGACGGGGACGCGTTCATCGGTGCGTCGACAGGAGCGGCGTCCGGCGCACCGGTCGGCATCGACGCTCTGTGCGCCGTCGCCTGCCAGGTGGTGGAGCGCGCGATCATCGGCCTCGCGGTGGCGCGGGAGCGTCCACGCAGCTGAGGGCCGCTGCTTCGACCGTGCCGACGGGGTGTCCGTCAGGTGTGCGCAGGCCCGTCGTGGCCGGACTCAGGAGGTTCCACCCATGCCCGGATACAGCCCGGTGTGCGACAACTGCTTCAAGTGCATGACCTGCCGTGGCAACGGTTACGTCGACGAGACCCGCATGTCGAAGGGCAAGGTCTTCACCGAGCGCGTCACGTGCAAGACGTGCAGCGGCGTCGGCGGCAAGCCCGGGGCTGGCGCCCACGACCACCGCTGACCCGCCCGCCGGGTGCCCGCTCCGCGCTCGGCGTGTCGTGCGGGCGTCGTGCGGGCGTCGTGTCCGGCAGCGCCTGGGTAGGCTGCCGTGCTTCGTAGAGGGCCGCGGCCCGGCGACGTGTGAGGAACAGCGTGGGCATCTTTTCGAGGGGTCGGGGCTTGGGAGGTTCCGGTGGGACCGGGTCGGCGTCCGTGGTGCCGGCGGCAGAGCGTCCGCGCCTCGCCCAGGTGGGCCGGACGGTGTACGCCGAGGGCGGGTTCGTCGACGTCTCGGGCTTCTACCTCGAGCCGTTCATGCAGCTCGGGCTGCCGACGGATCAGTTCGCTGAACGGTTGGTCGCGGACTTGACGGCCATCGCTGCTGCGGCCCCCGACGAGTGGGCCTACCCCGGGGCGCTGTACGTCGCGGTCGACTTCGATGGGGGCAACCTGGCGGCACGGACGGCGGGTGAGGCGCTCATCGACCCTGCCCTTCGCGTGCTCGCAGGTCGGGGCGTCGGCGGTGAGCGGATCCCGTTCTTCCTGTTGTCCCGGTGGAGCGACATCACGAGCGGCGGGGCCTGACCATCCGGTCGCGGGCTCACGCTTGCGGCATCGCCGGAACGGCCGAGTTGCCGTAGGCAGCCGCCGGGACGCCCCGCCCCAGGAGCGGCCCGGCGCGGCGCCGATGGCCGTGCCAGCTGGTCTTGCTGCCCTCAACGCGGATCGCTTCGCGACCGCCGGGTCCGACGGCCGCGTCCTGCGCTGGGATCACCTGCTCGACTGACCGAGGCCCTGAGGACGCTGAGGTGTCCCCGGCGAACTGCCGGTCCGATCGGACTGAACGGCGGCAGCTACACGACCGGACCACGTCATGGAACGCCGGCCTACTGCCCGCAGGTCAACCACCTCTCCCGGGCGCCCGGCACCCACACGATCGCGCTCCCAGGGGCTCCCCCGTGGAGCATGCAGCGCTAGCATCGTCCGTCATCGGAGCCAGAGGGGCCAGCGGAAGGCGGCGAACATGCGCGAATTGATGGGTGCTGCGCCGGAGACGCTCGCTCGGGTGTGTCGCCTCTTGGACCGTCTCGAATTGCGGTACCTGCAGCTGCCCGACTCGCCGATCGGGGTGGGAATCGGGGTCTCGTTCGGCGAGAGCGGGTTCGAGGTGATCAGCGTCATCGGGCCACCGAGCGACCAGAGCGTGAAGCTCACTGCGGGCATCGCCCGCGACGTCCCGCAGGATCGCTTGCAGATCCTCGACCTGTGCAACCGGCACACCCAAGAGCTCAGCCAATTCCCGATCTACCTCCACGACGCGCAGGCCGGATGGGATGTGTTGATGCAGGTGGACTTCCCGGTCCAGCTCCTCGAAGACGTGCCTCCGTTCTTCCTCAACGTGGTCCAGAGCCTTCCGCCGATCGCGGCGCAGGCCAGGGAGCCGTTCGTCGAGGCGGATTGCGCAGGCTCGCCGTACGAGTGGACCGAGGCCGACACCACTCGGCTGATGCTCCGCAGCACGATGTAGGCGGCCTCCACCCGAGCCGAATCGATTGGCCAGCCTCATGGTCGGAGCTCTGGGGACCATGAGGTCTGGCTCGTGGGTCAGGTCGTTGCGTGGGCCAGATGATGGGTTCGGCGCGCGACCACTGCGGTGACCACGAGCACCGCAGCGACGCTCCACCGGGCGCCGGCCGGCAGCCCGGACCACCAGCGCACCACCGTGGACCCCAGCGCCGCTCCCGCCGCGAGCGAGGTGACCGTGACCACCCATGACCGCACGGTTCCGCCCATCCATCGAGTCCGGGTCGCGTCGAACGACATGGGGATCGCCGCCAGAAGGGCCCACCACGGGACGGCCAGGACGGTTGCGAGCAACCACCCCGCGGTCGCTCCGGCCAGCAGGCACGAGCAGCGCCGGCACCCGTGTAACGGTCCGACCGAGAGCTCGTGGGTCGGACCGGCCTTGTTGCGATGGACCAGCACCCAGGTGGTCGTCACGGTGCGCCCATCACATGTCCTCGCAGATGGCGGCGAGGATGAACCCGCCCACGACCACGGCCAGGATGATGCCGACGATGTAGGCCACCGCCACCAAGGCGAACCCCAGGGCCGTGAGGATCACCGGCAGGAGGATCAGTCCGAGGAGGATGCCGGCCACCGCGGCGCCGATCTGGGTGCGCCGCAGCGTCCTCGATGCGCTCCGATAGCTGGCCCATCCGCCGCCGATGCCCGCGATGGCGATCAGGCCGCCGATCACGGCGATGAGCGGGGCGTGCTGGGCGACCTGCTCCGGACGGAGCCCGGACGGCCAGTTCTCGTAGTACCAGGAGGCGATCGCCCCCGGCCAGGTGCGGGCCACGGCGTCGAACCGGTTGGTCTGCTGCTGGACGACCGCCCCGATTCCCGCGAACAGGGCGAGCGTCCCCCCGATGAGCCCCCAGAGCCGGACTCGGCGCGACCCGCCCTCGATCCCCTCGTGCTGGGCGATCGAGCGGGCGGTGGAGTAGGCGTGGACGATCCCGAACGGGATGAGGAGCGGGAACGTGCAGGTGCCGATCACGCTGACGACCTGGGCCTGACGGAGGACCGCAGGCCGCTCGGCGGAGCGCAGGACGCGGCGGAAGGCCCAGCAGGCGATGCCGACCACCAGGCACAGCGACAGCAACGGCGCGAGGTCGTGGGCCCGCTGGATCGCCTCGGGGATCTGCTCGTCGTGCTGCAGCTCCCACTTGTCGATCGCCTCCTGGCCCTTGATCGCGACGGCCAGTGCGGTGACCCCGATGAGGGTGTTGAAGATGCCCGGCCACTTGAGCCAGCGGCGCGCCGGGCCGATCTGGTACGCCAGCGCCTCGCGCCGCTCCTCATGACGCCGCTTGTCAGCCTGGCGTTGCTCCTCCGCAGCGGCCAGACGGTCCTCCTCGGCCTCTGCCTGGGCGATGGGGCCGACCGCGATCGTCACGACGTCGGCCGCCAGGAGGTCGCGGTCCGCCGTCGCTCGTGCCAGGTGGTCGGCGAACCACCCCACCGTTCGCGCCGCTGGTGTCGCGGCCTCGGTGGCCCGGGCGTGCACCGTCGCACGGTTGCGCTCATCGGCGCACGCCAGCAGGGTCGCTCCCCGCGCCGAGCCGATCACGTCCCCGGTTGCGGTTCGCACCGCCTCCGGCAGCTCCTCGACGGCTTCTTCGATGTCAGCCATGGCGTGGCGCCACGCCGCGTTGATCTCGGCGAGGTCCTCGTGTCCGGGGCAGGCGGCGAACGCGCCGAGGGCGTCCGTCTCGTACACCGACGCCAGCGCCTTCATCGCCTCGGGGTCGGCGGCCGCGGCACGTCGGGCGAGGGCGGACGCGCCCGCCCGATCCATGGCCTCGCCGGCGAAGCTCGGCGGCAGATCGGGATCCAGGGCGACGAGCAGGCGGACGAGCCGCCGCTCGGGTGAGCCCCCCTCGGTGATGATCCGCGCCGCCCGGTCCGCGTCGTGGTCGTTGAGCCACGACTGGAGCGAGGTGGTGGCCGTGTCGTTCGCCTTCGCCCCGGCGAGCAGGCGCCGGGCGGCTCCCCACCGGTCCGACATCGCCGCCGCGAGCTCCCGGGGGGTGTGGATGACCTTGCCGTCGAAGGCGTACGGGGCGATGGAGGCCGTCGAGGTGCCGGCGCCCGCCGCGGCGTCCTCGGGAACCGGCGGATCCCCACCGGCCTGCCAGCGGAGGACCTCGGCCGCCCCCCACCGATCCTGCGGGTCGCGGACCAGCAGGCCACGGATCAGCCGGTTCCAGCGTGGATCGGTGACGGCGCTGGTGTCGATCGGGCGTGTCGACAGGTGGCTGCCGATCTCGGCATCCTCCATCCATGATCCATCGGGGCGACGGAAGGGGTGCTCGCCCGTGATGAGCTCGATCAGCATGATCCCGACCGACCACCAGTCACGGCCGCGCGACACGTCGCCCCAGGCGGCCTCGGGGCCGCCGTAGGCCGGTGTCCTCGAGCCCGAGCGCATGGTCCGGGACCGGTCGACCACGGTGGCCAACCCGAAGTCGGAGAGCACGAGGTCGAGCGGATGTCGTTGCCGCACCAGCACGTTCTGGGGCTTCAGGTCTCGGTGCACGATCTCGAGGTCGTGGATGTGGATCAGCGCGATCACGAGCTCGTCGAAGATCTCGCGGGTCCGCTCGAGCGGGATGAGCGGCCCTTCGTCGTCGATGAGGTCGCCGAGCGAGCCACCGGTGACGTACTCCTGCACCTCGTACCAGGTGCTGTGCTCCTCTCCCCACTCGTAGCTGCGAACGACGTGGGGCGTGCCCGCCTCGTGCTGGACGCGGGTGAGCATATCGTCGTCGAGCGAGACGCCGCGCGTCCGGTAGAGCTTGATCACGCGGTGTTCGCCGTTGGATCGGTCCGTGCACAGGAGGACGTCTGCCTCGGCTCCGCCCGGCAGCTCCCGGATCACCTCGAACCGCCCGGCCAGGAGCGGCGGAAGGTTGACCCGGGCGTATCCCGTCGTCGCGGCTCCTGGCCCGGCGGCCGGCGTTCCGTCGATCCTCGTCGCCGGTGACGGCCGGTCGACGACGGTCCCGCCAGCGCTCGTGGCTCCCGGCAGCGGAGGATCGATCCGGGTCCGGTCGCTTTCGGTCCGTTCCGGCACCGTCTCGTCCACGCCGCTGTCACCCACCGTTGCCCCCACCCGCGGCGCGGTCACCCAGCGCCCTCCGATCTGCTCATAGGCTACCGTGCCGCTCAGACGGCCGCGCCGTGGGGTGGGAGGGGCAATGAGCGGACCCAAGGGCGGGACCTATCAGATCGTGTCGGCCGCGGAGCTTGCCCGCCGGCGGTTGGCTGCTGCTGAGTCCGCCGAGTCCGAGACGTTGCAGCAGCTGCGATCGCAGGAGGTGCGATGCGCGGCCGCGTGCGACGCCTACGGCCTGGAGCCGTTGGAGGTCGGCGCGCCCCCACGCGCCGCCCGTGGCGATGCCGAGGCGCTCGAGCGCTGGGTTGAGGCGACGCGCGTCGCGGTGACCGCCTCGGACGTCGCGCTCGCCGAGGCCGTCGCCGATGCCCGGTCTGCCCGGGTCAGCGAGGCCCTCGGAGGTCTCGCCGCAGCGCTCGTGGTTGATCCGATCCCGGAGGGGTCGTCCGAGCCAGCGACCGAGCGCCGTTCCGAACCGGCCTCGGTCGACGATGACGCGTGGCGCGACGAGGTTCGTCGCTCGGTCGAGCGCAGCCTCCGGTCGCTGGACCTCGACTGCACAGCGGGCGAGGCCGCGGCGGTCGAGGCCCTGGCCGACGCCGCGGTGACCGCCCCATCGAAGGTGCGAGGTCGTCAGCTGGCGGAGGTCTTGGGCAACGATGTCGGGCGAGCCAACCGAGCCGCGGTCGCCAGGCGCGAGCGGACCGGTGCGGTGCGCAGCTGCTTGGAGCGCCTCGGCGCGTGGGACCATCCGGCCACGAGCGAGGCACGGCGCTGGATCCTGGCGGAGATCGATGGCTCGCTCCCGACGGCCGACCTGGCGGCCCGAGCCGACGCCGCGGTGGCCGAGGCGGTGGGCGACCGCGACCGTGAGCTCGTCGCGGCGTCCGTGCGTCGGTCGCTCCAGTCGTTCGGCTACGTGGTCGAGGAGGGGTTCGAGACCCTGGTGGTCGACGACGGCGTGGCGTACGTCCGTCGGGCGGATTGGTCCGACCACGCCGTGGCCGTCCGGTTGTTCGACGGACGACCTCGCGTGGCGTTCAACGTCGTCAGCCGGACCGGGCCAATCGACGCAGTGCGCAGTACCGAGGTCGAACGCGAGTGGTGTGCTGCCGTCGACCAGATCGAGGCGGCGCTGGTCGACGACGGGGTTGTCCTGGATCTGACCGACCGGACGCCCGCCGGAGCGGTCCCCGTCCAGATCGTGGCCGACGACCGCTTCCCCTTCGCGGCCCCCGCCAGCGCGAGGCGGTCGTCCGCACCCAAGCAAAAGGAGCTCGAACGGTGAGCAGCGCAGAACCGCCGGCGCCCACCCTGCCGGCTTGGCTCGAGGATGCCCGGCGCTCGTTGGTGGCCAATCCGCAGCTCCTGCTGTCGGGCAACGTCCGCGACTACGTCCTGATCGACCGAGGCGGCGATCGACACGCCCGGCTATCGCTGCTCGATGCGCTCACCGAGGTGGTCCTCGGGGCCGGATACGACGTCCTGCTGGTCTTCGATCCCATCGAGGGGATGACGGCGCGAGGCGGAGACGAGGCCCGGACGACGGTCGGGCAGGCGCTGGGCCTGGAGCTCGCGCACGGCTCCTGTCCGATGACCCTGCCCGGGCTGACCACCGCCTTGTTGCGGGTCACCCGCTCCAAGGAGCTTCGGGTGTGCGTCGTGATCGACTTCGCGGCGCGCCTCACGGTGCAGAACGAGTCGTTGACCGCCGAAGAGCACGCCTTCTTCTCCGCGTGCGAGAAGCTCGCCCACGACCTGGAGCCGGTCGCGCCTGCTGCCGCCGGGGGCGTGGGCTGCTACAACCAGATCATCTGGGTCACCACGAGCGACCGCGACCTTCCCTCCTGGTTCCTCGCCGGCACCGACCGCCGGCTGCGTCGCACCGTCGTCCCCATGCCTTCCTTCGACGACCGCCTCGTCGCGGCGCGGGCGCTCTCGTCGAGCTTCCCTGATGCCCGCGATGCCGATCCGCAACGGCGAGCCGAGCTCGAAGAACGGTTCGCCGAGGTGACCGACGGGGTGACGTTGCGAGGCATGGTCGAGGTCCAACGGTTGGCGCGGGACCTCGATCTCCCACTCGCCTACATCGAGGACGCGGCTCGCTCCTACCGGGTCGGAGTCACCGAGAACCCTTGGCGCAAGCCGTACCTCCGCTCGCGCCTCAGCGATCCGTCCCTCGTCACCGATCGGGTCCTCGGGCAAGACGATGCGGTCCGCCGTTCGCTCGACATCATCATGCGGTCGGTCACCGGCCTCAACGGGGCGCACGTGTCATCCTCCTCGAACCGGCCGCGCGGCGTGCTCTTCCTGGCCGGTCCCACCGGTGTGGGCAAGACGGAGCTGGCCAAGGCCCTGACCGATCTCATCTTCGGCGACGAGGGGGCCTACATCCGCTTCGACATGAGCGAGTTCTCGGCGGAACATGCCGAGGCCCGCCTCATCGGTGCGCCGCCCGGCTACATCGGCCACGACGCCGGCGGCGAGCTCACCAACGCCCTGCGGGAACACCCGTTCAGTCTCGTGCTGTTCGACGAGATCGAGAAGGCGCACCCCCGCATCCTGGACAAGTTCCTCCAGATCCTGGAGGACGGTCGGCTGACCGACGGTGCCGGCACGACGACGTTCTTCACCGAGACGGTCCTCGTCTTCACATCCAACCTCGGCTCGTTCACGATCGACGAGTCCGGTGGACGGGTGCGCAACGCCACCCCTGACATGGATCGCGAGACGCTCGTCACCCGTTACAAGGAGGCCATCGAGGATCACTTCACCGTGGCGCTCAACCGACCCGAGCTCTTGAACCGGCTAGGTGACAACATCGTGGTGTTCAACTACATCTCGCCCGAGGTGGGGAAGCGAATCCTGGCGATGCAGCTCGGCAACGTGGCACGTCGTATCGAGCAGGAGTACAAGGCGCGGCTCGAGATCAGCGCGACGGCGATCGGCCAGGTCGAGGAGCTCGCCCTGGCCGATCTGGACCTGGGCGGCCGTGGCATCGGCTCGATCGTCGAGTCGGTGCTCGTGAACCCGTTGGCGCGGGCCATCTTCTCGGAGCCCCCGGCGGCGGGAGACCTCGTCATCGTCGAGGAGCTGCGCCACGTCGGCACGAACTGGGAGCTCGTGCTGCGATGACCGAGTGCACGTGGTGCGGGGCGGAGATCGAGGTCCACCTCTGGGCCTGTCCGGCCTGTGGGAACGATCCCTCCACGGGTCCGAGACGGGATGCGACGGTTGTCGAGCCAGGGAATCCGGTCGCCCCGCCACCATCCCCCTCGAGGCCGGGCACCGCCGAGCCGGAGCCCGAGCGGTGCGCGGCGGCCGGGTGTGGGGGGCCGTTGGCGGCCGACCAGGATCGCTGCGCATTGTGCGGCACCCTCCGATCTGCGGCGGAAACGTCAGCGGTCGGCGTCGCCGCCCGGTTCACGTGGGGCGACGTGCCGGTGCCGGCCGCCGGCATCGACCTGGGCCGCGAAGCTGGACCGGACGACGTCCGAGCGTTCCTCAGCGGCCATGACAACGTGTCGCGCCTCCATGCCCACCTGGCGTGGTGCGCCACGCACTTCACGGTCACCGACCTCGGTTCGACCAACGGTACGTTCGTCGACGGGCGACGCATCGATCCCCATCGACCGGAGACGGTGCACCCCGGTCAGCGGGTCCGCCTGGCCGCGGATGTGGACTTCGAGCTGGTTGGAGGTCCGACGTGCTCGTGACCGTCAGCGGTGCGACCGACGTGGGGCTCGAGCGAGCGCACAACGAAGATGCGCTGGTGCTCGACGGGTTCGTCAGCACCTCCCGCCACGCGCACCTGGAGGTGGCGCTGGCCCCGACGCGTGGGTCGACGGTGATCGCCGTCGTCGACGGGATGGGCGGTCACGCCGCCGGCGATCGGGCGAGCCGGCTCGTCGCCCACCTGCTCGCCGATGCTGGGCCGTCCGCCGTCACCCCGGACGACGTGACCGGCTTGATCGTTGACGCGCACGGGGCCGTGCGGGCCGAGATGGCCGCCCTCCCTTCGACGGCGGGGATGGGTGCCACGGTGGCCGGGGTCCTCCTGCGAGCCGAGGGGCCCTCGCTCGTCTTCAACGTGGGGGACAGCCGGGTGTACGAGATCATCGATGGCTGCCTGGTGCAGATCAGCGTCGACGACAGCCCACCGAGGCCGGCGGGGATGCCGGAGGACGCCCGGATGGTGCTCATCACCCAGGCGATCGGCACCAACCGGGCCGAGGCGCCGACGCCGCACCTCCATGCCGTCGACCTGGCCGTGGGCTCGAGGCTACTGCTGTGCTCGGACGGGCTGACGGACTACGCGTCGCTGGACCGCATCGAAGAGCTTCTCGCCGATCCGGCCACCGACGCCTCGACGCTCTGCGAGCTGGCGTGTGCGGGCGGCGGAGGTGACAACGTCTCGGTCGTGCTGGTCACCGTGACCGGCTGATCCGGTCACGGGCGCCAGCTGACCTGGTCCAGCTCGATGCCATCGGCCGCCAGGTGGGCTTCCATGCGGTTCAGGTCGCCGTGGCGCGGGATGCCGACGATCCACACCTGGCGCTCATCCACCGTGACCTGGAGCCGGCGGTCGGCGCGCCACGTTGCGGGCTCCCGCTGCGCGCCGAGCGGCGTGAGCGCGTGGAACTCCTGGTTGGTCGATCCCCGCCAGCCGTCGTCGGCCGGCCGGCGGGCGTCGAGAAGGCGGACTTCGAGTTCATCTTCGTCGTGACGCAGATCGAGTCCGACGGCGAGATCGAGGCCTTCGGTACCGCGACGCTGGGCGCGATCCGCGACGCCCCGCGCCTGCGCGATCCGCTGACGCTCGGCAGCGTCCTGCAGACGCTGCTGTTTGCTCCCGGCGCCTGCGACGCCCTCCTCGCCGCCGCCCGGTCGGAAGGCGTCGACAGCCCGGTCCGTTGCGGCCAGCCGTGCCGCCCGTGCAATCTCCCGGACCGCCGCAGGCTGGTCGAAGGGCTCCCCTCCCGAGATGGTGATGCCATCGCTCTTCGGAACCACCTCAGCCACCCACCCCGTGATCACCCCGACGTCGACCAGCAGGCGATCGTCTTCGGGCCACGTGTCGCGGGAGAGGCAGCCCGGGCAGCTGATCGAGCAGCCCTGCAACCAGATCCCTCCTCGAATGCCCCAACCCAGTGCGGTCACGGGGGGGTGGGCCTTGGCGACCCGAACGCTCGCCCCGCTCATCCGACGCTGCCGTCGGTCACCGGGCCCACGCACCGACCACGGTGCGTTCGTGCGTGGCGCATCACGGGCAGGGGGCCGCGGACCCGACCGCCGGCTGGTCCGGGAGCGAACCGCCGAGCGGCGGCGGATCGAGCTGAGCGGGGTAGCGGTGCCGGGCGAGGATCGTCTCGGTGATGCACTCGTGGCCCGCCGGGTTGGGATGGAAGGCGCCCGTCAGGTAGTCGCCCTCGGTCATCACCGTGTCGGCACCGGGGACGACCAGCCCGTTCGCGAACGGCTCGTCGGAGCAGATCAGGTGGTGGTCGAACGCGTCCAGGGTGTCGACGTAGAACGCGCCGGCGAGGATCGCGGCCGACCGGATCGCCTCGTTCGCCCGGCGCGTCTCGTCGCGGAGCATGGCTCGTTCTGCGGGGTCGAGGCCGGGGGTGGCGAGGCAGCCCCCCGTCGCCGACAGGATCTGTGGATAGCCGATGACCAGCAGCGGCACGTCGGCCCCGGCGGTGGTGCG
>CALANQ010000437.1 GCA_937926025.1 uncultured Acidimicrobiales bacterium | reverse complement strand
GCCGTTGTTGTTGCCGGCGGAGGCGAACGCGTAGATCACCTCGCTCAGGCCGTGCGGCCCGGGGTTCAGGATCGAGCTCGCCGAGGAGCCCATCACCACCGAGACGGCGGCGAAGCAGAGGACGGCCGCCGGCACCATGACGATGGTGAGCACGACGAGCTTCATCTCGGCGGCCTGGATCTTCTTGCCGAGGTACTCCGGGGTCCGCCCGACCATGAGCCCGGCGATGAACACCGCGAGCAGGGCGAAGATCAGCATCCCGTACAGGCCGGCGCCGGTGCCGCCGGGGGACACCTCCCCCAGCATCATGTTGGCCATCGGGCTCATCCCGCCGAGCGGGGTCATGGAGTCGTGGGCGCAGTTCACGGCGCCGGTCGAGGTGCCGGTGGTGCTGGCGGCGTAGACGCCGCACCCTGCGGCGCCGAAGCGGGTCTCCTTCCCCTCGAGGTTGCCGCCCGACTGGGTGGCGGTCACCGCCTGGTCGGCGCCGAGGCGCGTGAACTCCGGGTTCCCGTTCACCTCCATGCCGGTGGCCAGGGCGACGCTCGCCCCCCACAGGATCGCCATCACCGCGAACAGCACCCACCCCTGCTTCTGGTCGCGGACCATGCGGCCGTAGGCGTAGGTGAGGGCGAACGGGATGAGGAGGATGGTCACGACCTGGAGCAGGTTGGTGATGCCGTTCGGGTTCTCGAACGGGTGCGTCGAGTTGGCGTTGAAGAAGCCGCCCCCGTTCTGGCCCAGCTGCTTGATGGCCTCCTGGCTGGCGACCGGTCCGCCGGGGATCTCCTGGGTGGCACCCGACACCGTGGTGACGTGGTGGAAGCCGCCGAGGTTCTGGATGACGCCCTGGCTGATCAGCACGATGGCGACCACGGCGGCGAGCGGGAGGAAGACGCGGACGGTGCCGCGGACCAGGTCCACCCAGAAGTTGCCGACCACCGAGATGCGGCGGCGGGCCAGGGAGCGGACCAGCGCCATCGCCACGCACAGCCCGACCACCGGCGACACGAAGTTCTGCACGGCCAGCCCGGCCATCTGGCTGAGGTGGCTCAGGGTGAGCTCGCCGCCGTAGTTCTGCCAGTTGGTGTTGGTGACGAAGCTGATCGAGGTGTTGAACGCCAGCGCGCTGGGCACCGCCGGCGCGTCGTTCGGGTTCAGCGGGAGGACGGACTGGAAGCGCAGCAGCGCGTAGAGGCCGACGATCGACGCGAACGAGAAGGCGAGGAGCGAGGCGGCGTAGCTCGTCCACCGCTGCTCCCGGTCAGCGTCGATGCCGCAGAGCCGGTAGATCAGCCGCTCGATCGGACCGAAGACCCGGTCGCCGGGGGCGGAGGCCCGACGGGGCCGGTCGTCGCCGTCGACGGGCTCGGCATCACCGAACACGGCGGCGAGGTAGGGCCCGAGGAGCCGGGTCCCGCCGGCCACCAGCACGATGACCGCCAGCAGCTGGAGCCACGCAGCGCCGCTCATCAGAACCGCTCCGGGAAGACGAGGGCCACCACGAGGTAGCCGATGATGGCCACGGCCAGGACCAGGCCGATGAGGTTGTCGGCGCTCATGCCGTCACCTCCGCGGGGGTGGCGCCGGTCCCGCCGTCGGCGGCGCTGGAGGACGCCGCCGACGGGCTGGGGGCCGGGTCGGGACCGACGATGTGCTCGCAGGCCCGCAGCAGGCCGACGGCCAGCGCGAAGAACCCGACGATCACGGCGAGGAAGATCAGATCGCTCATGGATCCCGGTGTACGCCCAGGTCAGAGCGATGGGAACGGCCTTGACGCGCTCTTGACGCGCCCGCTCGGGATCTTGTCGCCGTCCCAGCGCGGGCCGTCGCGAGGACCCAGCGGTCCCGGACGCGACCGTGCCGCCCCGGCCCCAGGAAGGAAGGGCGGTGGGCGGCACGGTCCACCCGCGGACCGACGCGGGCGAGGGGTGGGCGCAGCTCAGGCCGGGGCCACGTCGGCGTGGGCGAGGGCGGCGCCGAGCAGGCCGGCCAGGACCAGGGCGGTGCGGCGCCGATCCGACGACACGCCCACCAGCCCGCTCGGCGGCCCGCACACCACCCACCCGCGAGCGGTCCCGGCGCCCCGGACCGGGACCAGGACCCCGGGCGACGGCAGGGCGAACCCGTCCTCGAGGTGCACGTACGGCGCGTCGACCCGTCCAGACCCGTCCATGACGGGCGGCGCCGGGTCCGGCGGGAGCAGCGTGTAGGTGGCCTCGGGGACCAGCAGCACCTTGGCGATCTCGTCCTCGACGGTCGTGATCACCTGGGAGAGCGGGGCGTCCCCCGAGACCAGCTGCGCCACCCGGTGGAGCCCGCTGACCTCGTCGGCGCCGGCCTGCTTCCCGCGCTCGGCGCGGGCCCGTTCGCCCACGATCTGGCCGACGGCGACCCCCAGGACGAACAGCAGGATCGTGGTGACGATCTCGCTGCCGTCCTTGATGGCGAGCGAGCCGTAGGGCTCGGTGAGGAAGAAGTCGAAGCCCACCGCACCGGCGAGCGCGGTGGCGCCTCCAGCCCAGCGGCCGCCGACGGTGGCGGCGCCGATGGTGACGAGCGCCAGCACCAGCGCGGCGTTGGCGTGGGTCACCTCGGTGCGGACGGAGCCCATCAGGCCGGCGAGGCAGATGGCGACGATGGCCCCCACCGCCCCGCCGATGACCTCGGAATCGCTCAGTGGTCGTCTCATGGGTCCCGGTGTACGACGCCACGCGCGCGAGGGGAACGGCCTTGACGCGTTCCTGACGGCCCCCACGCCGATCTTGTCGCGCCCCTGATCCGCATCCGGGTCCGGCACCCGCCCGGCGGATCAGCGGATCAGCGGGTCGGCGGTCCACCGGGTCGGCGGGCCAGCGGATCAGTGCAGGAGGAAGCGGGGGTTCTCGTGGGGCGACGAGTCCAGGAGGTCGCTGATGCGGTTGGCCTCGACGGGCTTGGAGAAGAGGTAGCCCTGGCCGAGGTCCGCGCCCAGCGACTGCAGCAGGGTGACCTGTTCGGGCCGGTCGATGCCCTCGGCGACCGTGTGCACGCCGAGGCGCTGCGACAGCTCGATCATCGACTGGACCACGGCGCCGTCGCCTGGGTTGGTGCCCAGGCCGGTGACGAAGCTGCGGTCGATCTTGATGATGTCGATCGGGAACCGCTGCACGTACTGCAGCGACGAGTAGCCGGTGCCGAAG
>CALANQ010000436.1 GCA_937926025.1 uncultured Acidimicrobiales bacterium | reverse complement strand
CCTCCACATCGCTGACCACGACGTCGACGTCGACCACCACGTCGACCTCCACCTCCACCACGGTCGCGCCCACCACCGCGCCGCCCACCACCGCTGCCCCCACCACGGCCCCGCCCACCACCGCACCCCCCACGACGGCACCTCCGAGCACCACCCCCACCACGCCCGAGCAGTCGGCCATCGTCCAGCAGTGCAACGGCGGCGACGAGTTCGCCTGCTACGAGGTGGGCCGCCTCGGCCTGACCCCGCCGGCCTCGATCAAGAACCCCCAGAGCTGGGCCAACAAGTCCGACGAGCAGGTCGCGGCCGGTTGCCAGGAGCAGCTGGACCTGACTGCCTGCTACGTGGCGGGCGCCCGCGGCATCGAGCTGGGCGACTGATCCGGGCGGTCGCCGGCAGCGGCCCGATCGGGCCGTCCCCGGCTACGATCCCGGACATGACAATCGGAGCGCCGCACTTCAACGTGCAGATCGATCCCGATGCCGAGCCGCTGCGGGTCGTCGCCGACGGCGAGCTCGACGCTGCGTCGGCCGCCACCCTGGCCGGAGCCCTCGAGGACCTGCCCGCCAGCGAGGCCGGGGTGGAGCTCGACCTGTCGGGCGTGTCGTTCATCGACTCGTCGGGCCTCCGCGTGATCGCCGCCCAGGTCCAGCGCTCGGAGGCCGCCGGCACCCGCTTCACCGTGTCTGCGGCCAGCGATGCCGTGCGGCGCATCTTCGAGATGACCGGCCTGACCAGCCTCCTGGCCCCCTAGCCGCCGAGCCCGACGCCGTGCTGGGTGGCCGTGGAATCACCCGCCCGGGGGGCGCATCCGTGCCCTCGGTGGACGAGCATGTTCTGCGCTCATGAACGATCCGTCGCCGTCCTCCTGGGCACCGCCCGACCACCTCTCGCCGCGTGACGCGCCGCACCTCGTGGTGCTGGTGGAGGACGACCCGGGCGACACCATCCTCTTCGAGGAGGCCATCGCCGACGCCGACCCGGAGCTCCGGGTCCGGTGCGTGTCGCGCACGTCGCAGCTGTTCGCGCTGACCGAGACCGACGAGGTCTCGTGCGTGGTGCTCGACCTCGGCCTCCCCGGGGTCACGGGGTTCGAGGCGCTCGACGAGATCGTCGGCCGGCTCCCCCGCGTGGCCATCGTGGTGCTCACGGGGTGGGGCGACGCCAAGGCGGGCACCGAAGCCCTGGCTCGCGGCGCCCAGGACTACCTGGTCAAGGGCGACGCCGACGGCCGGACCATCGCCCGATCGATCCGGTTCGCGGTGGAGCGGAAGCGCTCGCAGCTCTCGGCCACCGCGCTGGCCGAGGCCCACATGCGCCAGGCCGAGCAGCACCGCCTGGAGCGGGCGCTGCTGGTGGACCCGGCGGTGGTGCGCCCGGACGTGTCCTGGGACGCCCGCTACATCGCCGCCCGATCGGGGGTCGTCAGCGGCGACTTCTTCGACGGCCTGGAGCTCGCGGACGGCACGGTGCGGCTGGTGATCGGCGACGTCGCCGGCCACGGCACCGACGAGGCGGCGCTGGGTGTCAGCCTCCGCGCTGGGTGGCGGTCGCTGGTGCTGGCCGGCCTCGATCCGGGCGATGTGCTGCTGGCCCTCGAGGACCTGCTGATGAGCGAGCGGCCCCGGGGCGACGAGTTCGCCACCGTGTGCGACCTGACCATCGCGCCGGACCTGAGCACGGTGTGCATCCGCAACGCCGGCCACCCGGCACCGATCCTGGCCGGCCGCGGGCCGCTCCGGGACGAGGCCGGTCGCTCGCCCCTCGGCATCCGACTGGCCGATGCCGACCTGCCCGGCACCGAGCACCGGCTCGACGGGCCGTGGAGCCTGGTGGCGTTCACCGACGGCCTGTTCGAGGTGCGGGCCGACGACGGCGCCATCTTGGCGGTGGAGGAGGTGCCGGCCGCGGTGGAGGCCGCCCACCGGGCCGAGGGCATCGACGCCGACGCGCTTATCAACGACTTCGCCACCCGGGCCACCGACGGGTGGCGCGACGACGTCGCCCTCCTGGTGGTGACGCACCAGGCGCCGGCACCGGGCGAGCTCCGGTGAGCGACCACCGGACCGGCGGCCGGTCGCTCCGGCAGCTGTCGACCGCGGCGTGGGTCATCGCAGTCGTCGCCCTGCTCGCCGGGTCGCTGATCGTGTGGTCCGGGTTCGCGAGCCTGCTCGACGCCCGGACCCGGGTGTTCGAGACGATCGGCCCCGCCCGCGTGGCCGCCCAGGAGCTGCGCTCCAGCATGCTGGACCAGGAGACCGGCATCCGGGGCTACGCCATCACCCGCGACGACCGGCTCCTCCAGCCGTACACGGCTGGCAAGGCCACGCAGGCCCGGGTGGCCGAGGAGATCCGCACCAGCATCGCCGGCGACCCGTCCGAGCCCGAGGTCCTGGCCGCGCTCGACCGAGTCGAGGCGGCCATGGACGACTGGCGCGACAGCGTGGCCGACCCGCTGCTGGACCGCCCGGTGGACCCCGCCGAGCTCGACGCCACGTTCATCCTGTCCACGGCTGCGTTCGACGAGGTCCGCGCCGAGCTGGACTCGCTCGAGGCGATCCTCCAGGAGCAGCGGGTGGCGGCCCGGGTCAGCCTGGAGGACACCACGTCGCGCCTGGTCGTGTCGGTCGGGGCGACGCTCGCCCTCTTCGGCGTGGTGGCGTTCGGCGGCAGCTGGATCCTTCGCAGGCGGGTGGTGGAGCCCGTCGACCACGTGGTGCAGGCGGCGGACGCCGTCGCCGGCGGCGACCTCGAGTACCCCATCGAGGTGGAGGGCCCGGCCGAGATCGAGCTGCTGGCGCTCCGGGTGTCGGACATGCGCGACCGGATCATCCAGGAGCTGGCCGCGGTGGAGGCCTCTCGGGTGGAGCTGGCGAAGCGGGCCGACGAGCTGGCGCGCTCCAACGCCGACCTGGAGCAGTTCGCCTACGTGGCGTCCCACGACCTTCAGGAGCCGCTGCGCAAGGTGGCGTCGTTCTGCCAGCTGCTGGAGCAGCGCTACGGCGACCAGCTCGACGAGCGAGGGCGGTCCTACATCGAGTTCGCCGTCGACGGCGCCAAGCGGATGCAGGCCCTCATCGCCGACCTGCTCGAGTTCTCCCGCATGGGACGGTCCACCCAGGCGTTCGTCGACTGCGATTTCGACGCCCTGGCCCGCGAGGCGCTGCGCGCCCACGCTGACGACCTGCTCGGCGCCGAGGTCTCGGTGGGCGGCCTGCCCACGGTGCCGGGCGACCCCACCCTCTATCGGGCCCTGCTCGACAACGTGATCGGCAACGCCATCAAGTACCGCACCGAGGGGCAGCCGCCGTCGATCGCCCTGTCCGCGGAGCGGGACGACGACCGATGGGTGTTCACGTGCGCTGACCAGGGCATCGGCATCGAACCGGCGTACCGCGAGAAGGTATTCGCGGTGTTCCAGCGGCTCCACGGCCGCGGCGAGTTCGAAGGGACGGGCATCGGCCTGGCACTCTGCAAGCGCATCGTCGAGTTCAGCGGCGGCCGCATCTGGATCGACGAACCGGCCGACGGGGTCGGCACCGTCGTCCGCTGGACCCTTCCGGTCGGCCAGCCGACCCCTCCCCCGTCCGACCTGACTCCTTCTCCTCCTCCGGCGGCAACCGACCCTGCTGACGTCTCGGCGCAGCCCTCACCCACGACAGGATCCCGATGAACACGAGGCCCTCCCGCCGTCCGCTCGAGCCCGCGCGCATCCTCCTGGTCGAAGACGACCCGGGCGATGTCCTGATCACCCAGGAGTCGCTGGCCGCGGCGCGGGTCGGGTGCGATGTAGCCGTGGTGGCCGACGGTGCCCTGGCCCTGGACTACCTCCACAAGCGGGGCGACTACGCGGGGGTCTCCACCCCGCACCTGGTGCTGCTGGACCTCAACCTGCCGAAGGTGAGCGGCCACGAGGTGCTGGCCGACCTGAAGGGCGACCCAGACCTGGCCCCGATCCCGGTGGTGGTCCTGAGCACCAGCTCTGCGGACGCCGATGTCCTGGCCACGTACTCGCTGCACGGCAACGCGCACATCGCCAAGCCGGTGGACTTCGAGCGCTACCGCGACGTGGTGCGCACCATCGACGAGTTCTTCCTGGGCGTGGCCGAGGTGCCGAACCCCTGACCCGCGCACCGGTGCCCGGGCGCGACGACGCCCCGGGGACCGCAGGGGTCGCCGGGGCGTCGTCGCCTGGTGCGGGGTTCGCTCAGTCCTTGCTGAGGCGGTCCTTGACCGAGTCCACGAGGTCGGAGGCCTTGTCCTTGGCGTTCTCCGCGAACTCCTTGGCGCTGGCGCCGGCCTGATCGAGCTTGCCCTCGCGCTCGAGGTCGCGGTTGCCGGTCAGGTCGCCAGCAGCTTCCTTGACCCGGCCCTTGGCGTCGTCGGCGGTGCTGCCCATGGTGCTGTGCTCCTCTGGTTGAGATGGTGATCGAGCGGTGGTCGCTCGTGCTCCTCCGGTACCCGGTGCCTGCGGGTCTGATACGGGAATGCTGCGGGTAGGAGCAGCACCGGAGGGGCCGATCGGCCCGCGCCCGCGACCAGGGAAGGCCGGCATGTCCGTTGATCACCCCGACCGCACGCCATCGGGGCGCGAGGATGTCCCGATGACCACGATCGATGCGCCGATGATGACCTTGACCGTGCCGGCCGACGTGCGGTTCTTCCGTTCGGTCCGGCTGGCGGTGGGCGGCCTGGCGACGATGGTGGGGTTCGACATCGAGGCCATCGACGACCTCCGCATCGGGGTCGACGAGGTGTGCGCTGCGCTGGCCGAGGCGGGGACCGGGCTGGTCGGGCCCAACGGCGCCGGCAAGACCACGCTGTTCCGCATGATCATCGGCGACGAGCAGCCCGACGAGGATCGGTTCGCGTTCTCCCGCCAGATCCTCTCGGTGGTGGCCGACTCCTTCGGCTACGAGGTCGAGGGAGGCGAGGCCCGCTGCTGGCTGGAGCGACGCCTCGCGGGCGTCGCGTGAGCGCAAGCTCCGAACCCGTCGACGGCGACGGCGACGACCTGACGGCCCGGTTCGTCGAGTACCGGCGCACCAACGACCGCCGGCTCCGCAACGAGCTGGTCACCGAGACGCTGTCCATCGCCCAGGCGTGCGCCCGCCGGTTCGCCAACCGCGGGGAGCCGCTGCCGGACCTGGAGCAGGTGGCGATGCTCGGGCTGGTAAAGGCGGTCGAGCGCTTCGATCCCCAGTTCGGGGTGCCGTTCGCCGGGTTCGCGGTGCCCACCATCACCGGCGAGCTGCGGCGTCACTTCCGCGACGCCACCTGGGCGGTGAAGGTACCCCGGCGGGCGAAGGACCTGCACGTCCGCATCCCGACGGTGGTCAACCAGCTCACCGCCCGCACCGGCCAGACCCCGACCCCCGCCGAGATCGCGCAGGAGCTGGGCATCAGCATCGACGACCTGCTCGACGCGCTCGATGCCGGGGCCGCCTACCGCACCACGTCGACCGACACCACCGAGGGCGCGCTGGCCGCCAGCCACGCCAGCGGGGGCAGCGACATCAGCGAGGGCCTGCCGCCCGATGAGCGGGTCCTGCTGACCCAGCTGCTGGACACGCTCGACGAGCGCGAGCGCACCATCGTGTACCTGCGGTTCTTCGAGGACCTGAGCCAGTCCGAGATCGCCGAGCAGGTGGGGATGAGCCAGGTGCACGTGTCGCGGCTGCTGCGACGGGCCCTCCGGGACCTGCGCGAGCTGGCCGTGCCCGAGGGCACCTGAGACGGCCCCGGGGGCGCAACCGGGACCGTCTCAAGCGAACGGGCGGGCGCTACTCCGTGAGGCCTTCGCGCCAGGCCTTGGCCACGGCGCCGGCTCGGTCGTTCACCCCGAGCTTCCGGTAGATCTGCTGGAGGTGGGTGCGGATCGTCTCGCGCCCGACGCCGAGCTCGGCGGCGACCTCGTCGACGGAGCGGCCGTGGGCGACGCAGCGCAGGACCTCGGCCTCTCGACGCGACAGGCCGAGGTGGGCGCCCACCCAGCGCTGCCGCGAGGTGGTGCGGGCCGCCATGATGGCGGCCTCGGTGGCGAGCCCCGGATCGACGACCACCTCGCCCTTGGCGATCCGCTCCAGCGAGGCCACGAGGTCCTCGGTGGCGATGGTCTTCAGCAGGTAGCCCTTGACGCCGGCGCGCAGGGCGGCGAACAGGTGGCGGAGGTCATCGGCCTCGGTGAACACGACGACGGCGAAGCTCGGGTCGGTGGCCAGCACCTTGACCACGGCGTCCACCCCGGCGCCGGTCCGGCCGAACGCGTCGATCAGCATGATGTCCGCGTCGGTGTCGGCCAGCGCCTCTTGGACGATGTCGGGGTCGCCGGTTGCGGTGGCGACCACCTCCACCCGATCGGAGTACGGAGCGAGGAGGCCCTTGAGGCCCTCCAGGATCAGCTCCGCATCGTTGGCGAGGATCACCCGCAGGGGGTCGTTCATGGTGCTGGGTCCTTCAAGACGTCGAGGATTCCGGTGATGCGCAGGATGTTCTCCGCCGAGTCCGATGCTGCGATGAGGATCAGACCGGAGCCGGCCTCGCGGAGGTCCCACATGGACCGCACGAGGACCCGGATGCCGGCCGAGTCGATGAACGACGTGGCGCTCAGGTCGAGCTGGACGGTGCGTCCGCCTTCGCCGGCGGCGAGGAGCGACGGTCCGAGCTGCAGCGACGTGGCGGCGTCGATCTCGCCCGAGAACCGCACCCGGGCGACCGAGGTGCCGCTGGTGACAGCGACCGAGAAGCGCTCGGTCTCGGTGGGTCGGTGCATCGGGTCGGTGTGGTGCTTGGTCACTCGCATCGTGCGGGTCCTGCAGCGGACGGGGTCGGCCACCTCCTACCCTCCGTCCGGGTGAGCCATACCGGCGCTGACGCCGGCGTCACGCCTCAGATGGGGGCGGCGCCCACCGGGATGCGGTCGGCGGTCGGCTGCGACAGGTACTCGAAGAACGCCGGAGCGTCGCGGCGCACCCCGTCCTCCAGGACGGCGAGGTCGCCACCGATGGCGAGCAGCTCCCGGCCGAGCAGGTCGACAGGCGG
>CALANQ010000435.1 GCA_937926025.1 uncultured Acidimicrobiales bacterium | reverse complement strand
GGACGCCGTCGACGCCGGCGTGGTGGCGCCCGCCGACCTGCCCGAAGAGGTGGCCGAGGTCGTCGGCCGAGACCGCCGCACGCAGCTCCACGGGTTCATCACGGCCATGGTGGAGACCATCGGCGACACCGGCTGCGTCGGGCTCCGCACCCGTGAGGCCGACGCCCTGGCAGCGTTCCGGGCCTTCAACTACGAGCGCATCTACCTCCGGCCCGAGGCCGTGGCGCAGGCGGACCTGTCCGCCCGCCTCATCGCCGGGCTGGCCGAGTTCTACCTGACCCACCCGTCGCACCTGCCCGACGGCGCCGCCCTGGTGCCGGGCAGCCCCGACGCCACGGCCGCCGCCGTGCGCTACGTGTCCGGCATGACCGACCGCTTCGCCCACCGGGCCGCCATCGAGCACCTCGGCTGGGACCAGCAGCGCCTGCCCCGCACCGCCTAGCACCCGCCAGACGCGGAACGCCCCGAGCCTGCGGCCCGGGGCGTTCTCCGATCTCTGGGTGCGGCCCAAGGGCCGCTGGTGCCTACTCGGGCAGGACGTCGACGAGCTTGCGGCCGGCGCGGCGGCCGAACTTCACGGTGCCGTCGATGGTGGCGAACAGGGTGTCGTCACCGCCGCGACCGACGTTCTCGCCGGGGTGGAAGTGGGTGCCGCGCTGGCGGACGAGGATGGAACCGGCCGTGACGGCGGTGCCGTCGTAGGCCTTGACGCCGAGGCGCTGTGCGTTGGAGTCGCGGCCGTTCCGGGTGGAACCGCCGCCCTTGGTCTTCGACATGTCGTCAGCCCTTCGTGATGCCGGTGATCTCGATGGTCGCGTACTGCTGCCGGTGGCCCCAGCGCTTCCGGTTGTTGGTCTTGTTCTTGTAGGTGAAGCCGGTGATCTTCGGGCCCTTGGCCTCACCGACCACGTTGGCCTTCACCGTCGCCTTGGCGAGCGCGTCGGGTGCGGACACGACGGTGTCGCCATCGACGAGGAGGACGGGGGTGAGGCTCACCTCTCCCTCGGTCACGGCCAGCTTCTCCACCTGGAGCTGCTGTCCCTCGGTGACCCGGTACTGCTTCCCACCGGTCTTGATGACTGCGTACATCGTTCTGCCTCTGCGCGTTCGGAATGGGGCCCGGAGGGCCGAGGGACAATCGTAGGGGGCCGGGCGGGGCCGATCCAACCCGGCCGGGCGCCTCAGCGGCGGATCACCTGGTGGCCGGTGAGCTCCTCGTCGAACACCATGCCGCGACCGTCGCAGTGGGGGCACGCCGACGACAGGGACTCCAGGAGGCCCTCGCCGATGCGCTTGCGGGTCATCTCCACCAGGCCGAGCTCCGAGATGTCGAAGACCTGGGTGCGGGTCTTGTCCCGCGCCAGCGCCTGGCGGAAGGTGGCGATCACGTCCTCGCGGTTCTTCTTCACCTCCATGTCGATGAAGTCGATGACGATGATCCCCCCGATGTCCCGCAGCCGCAGCTGGCGGGCGACCTCCTCGGCCGCCTCCAGGTTGTTGCGGTAGACGGTCTCCTCCAGGGAGGACTTGCCCACGTTCTTGCCGGTGTTGACGTCGATGACGGTCAGCGCCTCGGTGCGCTCGATGATGAGCGAGCCACCCGACGGCAGCCACACCTTGCGATCCAGCGCCTTGTGGAGCTGCTCGTGCACGTGCAGGGACTCGTACAGCGACAGCCCGCCGTGCGCCGCCGGGTCGTAGCGCTCGACCCGTTCCACCAGGGCGGGCGAGATGCTGCGGACGTAGTCGCGCACCTGCTCGAAGACGTGGTCGTCGTCGATGACCACCTGGCGGTAGTCCTGGTTGAACTCCTCGCGGATGACCCGGATCGACATGTCGGGGTCGCGGTAGAGCAGCGTGGGCGCCTGCGACTTGGCGGCCAGCGCCTCGATCTGGTCCCACTGGGTGGTGAGCCGCTCCACGTCGCGCTGGAGCTCCTCGGCCGAGATGCCCTCGGCCGCGGTGCGGACGATGAGCCCGTGGCCCTTGGCCTTGGCCTTGTCGACGAACTGGCGGAGCCGCTTGCGCTCGTTGTCGGGCAGGCGCTTGGAGATGCCCACCGTGGTGCTGTTGGGCACCAGGACGACGAAGCGGCCCGGCAGGGAGATCTCCTGCGTGAGCCGGGCGCCCTTAGCCCCGATGGGGTTCTTGGTGACCTGGCAGATGATGGTCTGGCGGGCCTTGAGGATCTGCTCGATCCGCGGGTTGGCGCCCTTGTCCTCGATGTCCTCGGGGTCGTACCGGGTGTCGCCCCGGTACAGCACCGCGTTCTTCGGGGTGCCGATGTCGACGAACGCCGCCTCCATGCCGGGCAGCACGTTCTGCACCCGGGCCAGGTAGATGTTGCCGTGGATCTGCAGGGTGTCGTCGGCCGGGCGGGACACGTAGTGCTCGATGAGCGCCTTGCCCTCGAGGACGGCGATCTGGGTGGCTTCGGGCTTGACGTGCACGGCCATCGCGTAGCGGCCGACGGGGCGACCCTTGCGCTCCTTGCCGCGGCGCTTGTTCAGCGTCTTCTCGTCGAGGTCGACGGGCGCGTCGTCGGTGATGGCCGTGACCGGCTCGCCCCCGGGACGACCGCCGCCCTTGCGCTGGTTGCCGCCACCCGAGCGCGCCCCGCCCTGGTTGCCGCCGCCCTGACCGCCCTGGCCGCCCTGGCCACCGCCGGAGCCGCCACGGCCCCGACCGCCACGGCGACGACGGCGCTTGGCCGACGAACCGGACCCGGTGCCGGCTTCGCCGTCGGACGCCGCAGCGGCGCCACCTTCGCCTGCGGGAGCCGGTCGGGAGTCGCCGATGCGGGGCTTGCGCACCAGCGCGGCGTCGGCAGCCTCGGCCGACGGCTTGTTCTCACGGTGGCGATCCGGCAGCTCGGGCTGGCGGTCGTCGGCCTTGCCGTCGGACGTGGCGCCGGCCTTGGGGGAACGGCCCCCGCTGCCGGAGCCGGACTTGGCCGGTCGGTCGGTGGCGTCGCCGCCCTGGTCGGCGGGCGCACCGTCGGCGCCCGCCCCTTCGGGCCGCGGTCGGTTGCGGTTGCGGCCACCGCGGGAGCCGCGGCGGCGGGGCTTGGAGCCTCCGGCCCCGGGCCCCGTCCCGCCGTCGCCAGCAGCGGCGGCGCTGGGTTCAGCCTTGGGCTCGGGGGCTGCTCCCCCCTCGTTCGAGGCGGGGGTGGGCGTGGGGTGATCCCCGGCGTCCGTGTCGGTCATGGGTGCGATCCCTTCTCATGACGCACGCACCGTGGCGTGCGACGTCGACGTCGGCTCGACCGGCCCCGGGAGGGGCTCGTGCCGGGCGCCGTCGATCAGCGTCCATTGGGCGGTCCGGCGCACCAGGCCCTCTTCCCACGCGGGATCCAGCAGGGCGAGCAGCTCGCTCACCCGCAGACCGCGGGGTTGGGTGGCCAGGTGGGCGTGGACCAGGGTGCCGGCGTCGGTGGACCCGACGACGGCGAGGGCCAGCACGTAGGGACGGACGTCGTCGGTGACGTCCTTCCCCTTGCGCTGGCGGGTGATCGTGAGGTCGTCGGCGGCCACGACGCGCGCCACGGCCGCCTCGACGGCGTCCGGGGCGACGTTGCGGATCTCGATGTCCCACTCGCAGCTCTCCACGGCCTGCTGCAGCGACGTGGTGTTGCTGGGGATGACGGCGCAACCGGTCACCTCGAGACCGATCGGCAGCGCCGCGGAGATCCGCAGCGGGAGGGCGTCGAGCTCATCGGGCGACGGGAGGGCCGGCGAGTCGTCGTCGAGGTCGATGTCGATGAACTCGGCCACCGACTCGTGGCCGGTGGAGAGGGCCAGGCCGAAGTGCAGCTTGGGGTGCGGCGAGAACCCCTGCGAGTAGGCGACGGGAAGCCCGACGCGACGGATGACCCGCTCCCACACGCGGGCGACGTCTCGGTGGCTGGTCCAGCGGATCTTGCCGGTCTTGGTGAACCGCAGCCGGACCCTCATGCCCGGGCCCCCACGGGGGCGGGCTTCGAGGGGAGCAGCGTGACCGGCACCTCGCCGCCCACGGTGAGGTCCTGGCCCGTGCCCTGCGAACCGCCGGCGGGCGGGACCGCCGAGGCGACGACGTGCTCGATGCCGTAGCCGGTGCAGGCGCCGCAGTCGTAGCAGGGGGTCCAGCGGCAGTCCTCGAGGCCCACCTCCGCCAGGGCGTCACGCCAGTCCTGCCACAGGAAGTCCTTGTGGAGCCCGGCGGAGAGGTGGTCCCACGGCAGGGCCTCGTCCTCGGTGCGGTGGCGGTAGACGAAGTCCTCCTCGCGGAGGCCGGCGCGCTCGAGCGCCTCCTCCCAGAGGCGGAGGTCGAAGTGCTCGCCCCACTCTTGGAAGGTGCCGCCGTGGCGCCACACGTCCTCGATGACGTCGGCCAGGCGGCGGTCGCCACGGCTGGCGAGGCCCTCGGCCATCGACGCCTTCGGGTCGTGCCACTTGAGCTGGACGCCGCGGTCGCGGCGCAGCTCGTCGCGCAGCAGGTAGATCTTGCGCTGCAGCTCCTCGCGGGTGTTCTGCCCGAACCACTGGAACGGGGTGAACGGCTTGGGCACGAACCCGCCCAGCGACACGGTGACCGACGGGTTCCGGTGGAACTCCTTGCCGATCTCCACGCAGTTGCGGGCGAGCGTGGCGATGCCCAGCGTGTCCTCGTCGGTCTCGGTGGGGAGGCCGGTCAGGAAGTAGAGCTTCATGCGGCGCCAGCCCTGCGAGTAGGCCGAGCGGACCGCCGCGTAGAGGTCCTCTTCGCGGATGAGCTTGTTGATGACCTGGCGCATCCGCCACGTGCCGGCCTCGGGAGCGAACGTCAGGCCGGTGCGGCGAGCCTTCTGGATCTCGGCGGCGATGCCCACCGTGAAGGCGTCGACCCGCAGCGACGGCAGCGACACCGAGACCTGGCCGCCACAGTCCGGGTCGTTGACGGTGTCCACCACGACCTGCTCGATGCCGGAGAAGTCCGCCGTCGACAGGGACGTGAGGGCGACCTCGTCGTAACCGGTGCGCTGGAGGCCCTCGGACACCATGGTCCGCACCTGATCGGCCGGCCGCTCCCGGACGGGACGGGTGATCATGCCGGCCTGGCAGAAGCGGCAGCCGCGGGTGCAGCCGCGGAACACCTCGACGTTGAGGCGGTCGTGCACCACCTCGGTGAGCGGGACGAGCTGCGCCTTGGGGTAGGGCCACTCGCCCAGGTCTGCGATGGTGCGCTTCTCGACGGTGGCGGGCGCGGCCGGGTCGTTGGGCACGACCTCCACCAGCAGGCCGTCGTCGCCGAACACGGCGTCGTAGAGGCGGGGCACGTACACGCCTTCGATGCCGGCCAGCGTCCGCAGGATCTCCAGGCGGTCGCCCTTGCCGGCCTGCTTCCAGGCGGCGACGGCCTCGGTGATCTCGCCGACCGCCTCCTCGCCGTCGCCCAGGACCACGAAGTCCAAGAAGTCCGCGATGGGCTCGGGGTTGTAGGTGCAGTGGCCGCCCGCCCCGATGAGCAGGTCGTCGGCGGACCGGTCGACCGAGCGGATCGGGCACCCCGCCAGGTCGACCATGTTCACGAGGTTCGTGTAGGTCAGCTCGGCCGACAGGTTGAACGCCAGGATGTCGAAGTCGCCCGCGGCCCGGTGCGTGTCCACCGAGAACAGCGGCAGGCCGGTTGCCCGCATCAGCTCCTCGAGGTCACCCCACGGGGCGTAGGTGCGCTCCGCAGCGCCGTCGGGACGCTCGTTGATGATCTCCGCCAGGATCTGCAGACCCTGGTTGGGCAGGCCGATCTCGTACGTGTCGGGGTACGCGAGCAGCCAGCTCGCGGCGCCGGCGTGGTGATCGGGGGTGTACACCCCGTCCTCGCATCCGATGTAGCGGGCTGGCTTCTGCACCTTGGCGAGCAGCGGCTCGAGCTCAGTCCAGACAGTCATGACGGCCGAATTCTACCGGGAACGGGGACTTCGTCCGGCATCCCCGCCGGAGCCGTCAGCTGAACCGGCGCATGTGCACGCTCAGGACGAGGCCCATGCTCAGGAACATGGTGAGGAGCGCGGACCCGCCGTAGCTGATGAACGGCAGGGGGATGCCGGTGATGGGCATGATGCCCATGGTCATGCCCACGTTCTCGAAGATCTGGGCGACGAGCATGATCATGATGCCGGTGCACAGCAGCGTCCCGAACTCGTCCCGGGCCAGCTGGGCGGCCCGCCACACCCGCCACACGATGGTGCCCATCAGCGCCAGCAGCACCCCCGAGCCGACGAAGCCGAGCTGCTCCCCCACCGCCGAGAAGATGAAGTCGGTGCGCTGCTCCGGCACGATCTCCAGCCGGGTCTGGGAGCCTTCGAAGAGGCCTTGGCCCCACAGGCCGCCCGAGCCGATGGCCCGCTTCGACTGGTCGAGGTTGAGGCGGATGTCGCGCTCCTCGGGGGTGGTGACCGCCTTGTCCTGCTCGACGAACGTGGTGAGGCGGTTCTTCTGGTAGTCCTTCAGCACGCCCGAGGTCAGCACCAGCGTGGTGCCGAGCAGGGCGGCGAGGGCCAGGCCGCCCAGGATGCGGGGCCGGACACCGGCCACCAGCAACAGCGCGAACGCCACCACCACCGAGACCAGGGTGGTCCCCAGATCCGGCTGGAGCATCACGAAGAACATGGGGGCGCCGCAGATGCCCAGCAGCATCAGCACCCGGTTGTTGTCGAGGTCGCCGCGGAACTGCGATGCCAGGCCGGCGAACCCGATGATCATGGCCAGCTTGGCCAGCTCCGAGGGCTGGAGCTGGAAGCCGGGCAGCTGGAACCAGCCCTGGGTGCCCTTGGTCCGCGAGCCGATGCCCGGGACCAGCACCATCACCAGCAGGAACAGGCTGAGGCCGTAGATGAACGGCCAGAAGTCCTTGAGCTTGCGGTAGTCGAACAGGGCGGTGGCCGCCATGATCCCGCCGCCCAGGACGATGAAGAACAGCACCCGCTTGAGGTAGCCGCTGTCATAGGGCGGGACCGGGCCGCGGGTGGTGCTGTACACCATGACCGCGCCGAAGATGCTGACCGCGAACACCGCGCCCACCAGCACCAGGTCGACGTGGCGGAACGGCGAGGCCGTGTTGGTGCGGAAGTTGGCCATGGGCCGGCGCACGCGGTGGGTGGGCCGGGTCGACCCGTAGGTGGTGGCCATCAGTCCGTGCCTCCCGCGGTGATGCCGGAGTCGTCGGCGGCGGCCTCGGCGTCGATCGCGCCGCCCTTGGGCACCTCGAAGCTGTAGATCGACTGGTTGGCGATGGGCTCGAGCACCATGCGCACCGCCGGGGCGGCCGCGCCGGCACCACCGCCGGAGAACTCGAGGTAGGCAGAGGCCACCCAGCTGGTGGGTCCGCCCACCGAGAACCCGACGAACACCGAGTTGTCCGGGCGCTCGTTGTTGTTCTTGTCCTTGCCGGTCTGGGCGGTGCCGGTCTTGCCGGCCAGCGGCATCTGGTCGAACGGGAACCCGGTGAACGTGGGGACCGCGGTGCCCTGGCCGTTCTGCGGGTTGTACTTCACCACGCCCTCGAAGCCCGAGATGAACGCGTCGCGGTTGTCGCCCCAGTCGATGGTGCGGATCGGGTCCGGCTTGTACTGCTTGTGGATGGCGTTGGGGTCCTCGGTGGCGGTGATCTTCGACAGCACCGAGGGGTGGTAGAGCGTGCCGCCGTTGGCGAGCGCCGCGTAGGCGTTGGCGGTCTGGAGGGGCGTGGCGGTGAGCTTCTGGCCGATGGCCATGTCGGCGCTGAAGCCGGTGTTCCACCGGCCGTAGGAGCGGGCGACGTCCTCGTCGTTGTCGTAGTAGCCCGGATCCTTCTCGAACAGCGACAGCGCCAGGTCCATCTCGGACTTGGGTGTGGGCAGCTGCCCGGGCTGCTCCACCGGGAGGTCGATGCCCGTGATCTTGCCGTAGCCGAGCTCGGCAACGCCCTTCTGGAAGGCGTCCTCGCCGATCTGCTCGCGCTTGGCCCAGAAGTCCCGGCCGACCTCGTAGAAGTAGATGTCGCTGGACACGGTGAGCGCGGGGCTCAGGCTCACCGACCCGTGCACGGCCGGCGGATTGCCGGCGTTCTTCTTGTTGCAGCCGGTGGCGTCGCTGCCACCGCAGAGGTTGATGCGGCCCTGGTCGAGCGTGGGGGTGTCCTTGGTGCGGATGCCGTCTTGGATGGCGGCGTAGGCGCTGGCCAGCTTGAAGGTGGAGGCGGGCTGGTACGCGCCCTGGTACGCCCGGTTGAGCAGCTTGGCGACCGGGGCGTCGCCGTTCTTCGTCCGCAGCTTGATCTCGTTGTCGATGCTGTCGCCCTTGCACGACCCTTCGGGGGCGAGGCCTTGGAGGTCCCGCCAGGTGGGGCAGCTGATGCCGCCCACCAGATCGGCCGGGTTGTAGGTGGGGTACGACGCCATGGCCCGGATCTGGCCGGTGGACGGGTCCATCACCACCAGGCCACCGGCCTCCTTGCCGGCTGGCCCTTGGAAGGCCTTCATCAGCTGCGCCTGGAGCGCTTCTTCGGTCTTGTACTGCACCTTGGCGTCGATCGACAGGAAGACGTCGTCGCCTGCCTTCGGCTCGACTCGCTCCTTGGTGAGCTCGCGCACGACCCGGCCGGTGCGGTCGATCTCGAACACCTGACGCCCCGGGGTGCCGCGGAGGTACTTCTCGTACTGGGCTTCGACGCCGGCCTTGCCGATCTCGTCGGCCTGGACGTAGGGCTTGTCCGGGTCGTTCTTCTTCGAGAGGTCCTCCCACTGGCCCTCGCTGAGCGACCCGACGTAGCCGAGCACGTGGGCGGCCAGGGAGCCGTAGGGGTAGTCGCGCACCGTGGTCCGCTCCACCACCACGGAGGGGTGCTCCGAGAAGTAGATCTGCGCCTCCTCGGAGATGTCCGACACGATGGGGATGGGGCGGAACTTGGAGTAGCGGGAGTCGTTGAGCTTCTGCTTGATGGACTTGACCGTGACCGGCTGCTCGGGCCGGGCCTCGCTGAGGTTGGTGGAGAGGCGCTTGAGCACCGCCGCCTGCTTGCCATCGGAGAGGTCGGCGAACGCCTGGGCGTCGATGCCCACCACGATGGACTCCCGGTTGTCCACCAGCACGATCCCGTTGCGGTCGAGGATGCGGCCGCGAGCCGCGGGGGTGATGACCACCTCGGTCGAGTTCTCGCTGGCCTCGGCCTTGGCGGTGTCGCCCTCGACGATCTGGAGGAACCACAGCCGCGCGAAGAGCGCGCCGAACAGCGACAGCGACGCCACGGCGAGCAGGCCGAGGCGGTGGCGGGTGTTGTCGGTGGTCATCGTGCGAGGAAGGGTTGGCGCCGGTCGCGCTGGTCGGTCTGCGTCCAGGCAATGGCCCGTGAGGCCAGGGGCGCGAGGACGGCGTTGAC
>CALANQ010000434.1 GCA_937926025.1 uncultured Acidimicrobiales bacterium | reverse complement strand
CCACCGCCACCTCGTCGGGGGCCGCCCAGCCGCTGGCCAGCAGCCCGCCGAGGAGCGCCTCGCCCATCTTCCCGCCGCCGACCACCAGGAGCTTCGTCATGGCCGCAGGCTAGGGCACGCCGCGCCCGTCACCCGGTGGAGGAGGACGGGTTGCAGCCGATCTGGGGGGAGGGGAGACCGGCTGCAACCCGACGAGCCAGGTGGCGGCGACACCTTCCCGATGTCGTGCCGTTCCACTCGGTGGGGCGAGCATATCGAAAGGTACGGAAAGGTGTCAACGGGCAACGAGGTGACGTTGGTGTCAGGCACCGAAGCGGGAGGCGAACGCGATGCGCAGCGCCGGCCGGAAGCACTGCTCCACGTAGGCGTAGAACGACCCGAGGATGCGATCGAGCTCGTCGTCGGTCACGGCGTGGGCGGGCAGCGACCCCTGCAGGAACACGGCGTCCTCCAACCCGATCACGAACGCCATCCCCGTGAGGCCCTGGTTGCGACGCAGCAGGTGCTCGTAGAACCGGGCGTGGTTCTCCTCGGGCGCGGGCATCACGTACGTCTCGTAGTGCAGGGTGCGCTGCCGGAGCGTGAGCCACACCGTGTAGACGTCCTTCTCCTCGCCTCGGACCCGCAGGAACCAGCGGCGCCCCTCCGTGGCCGGCGCCCGCTCCACCACGTCGATCACCGGGTTGTCGGCCAGCTCCCGGGCTGCCCAGGCGTCGATGAGCGCCTCGACCGCGTCGAGCTCGTCCTCGGGGAGCAGGTCGCTCATGCGGCGCAGTCGACGAGCGACCGCTGCGTGAGGTCGGCGTACACGCGGCGCAGGCGGGCGGCGGCCGTGGACCACGTGTAGCGCTGGGCCCGGACGGCGGCGTCGGTCCCCATGCGGGTGGCCAGCACCGGGTCGGCCAGCAGGGTGCGCACGGCCGCGGCGAATGCCGCCGGCTCGCGCTGCTCCACCAGGAACCCGGTGCGGCCGTGGTCGATGAGGGTGCGGAGGCCGCCGACCGCCGCCGCCACCACCGGGATGCCGCAGGCCGCCGCCTCCAGCGCCACCAACCCGAACGACTCGGACCGGCTGGGGACCAGCACCACGTCGGCCGCCCGGTAGTACGTGGACAGCAGGTGGTGGGGCTGGGGCGGGACGAACCGGATCTGGTGGCGGACCCCCAGGTGGTCGGCCAGGGCCAGGACCTCGCGCAGCTCGGCCTCGCCGTCGGCCCCGCTGGGTCCGCCCACCACCACCAGCTCGGCGTCGGGGCGGTGCAGCTCGGCCAGGGCGCCCACCGCGACCGGCAGGCCCTTGAGCGGCTGGATGCGGCCCACGAAGAGCAGGACCGGGTGATCTCCCAGGCCGAGGGCGTGGCGGGCGCCGGCCCGGTCGCCCGGCGAGAAGAACGCGTGCTCCACGCCCGGCGGGACGACCTCGATGCGGGTGGGGTCGGCGCCGTACAGCGTCTCGAGCTGGGCCACCTCCTCCACCGAGTTGGCGAGGATCACGTCCGAGCAGCCGATGACCTCGGCCTCGGCGTCGATGCGCCGCTGCGGCTCGGGATCGCCCGTCTCCGCCTTCACCCGGGCGAGCGTGTGGAAGGTGGACACCAGAGGCAGGTCGAGCTGGTGCTTGAGCCGGTGGCCGGCCACACCCGAGAGCCAGTAGTTGGCGTGGATGACGTCGACCGGGCGCAGGGCCAGCTCCCGGCGGACGCCGTCGGTGAAGGCATCGACGGTCTCGGGCAGCTGCTCCTTGGTGAGCGCCGCCGGCCCGGCGGGCACGTGCACCACGCGGAACCCGGGCTCGACCGCCACCTCGTGCGGAAGGGTCGGGTCCCAGGACCGGACGTACACGGTGGTGCCGACCCCGGACTGGGCCAGCGAGGCCGCCAGCTCCCGCACGTACACGTTCATGCCGCCGCTGTCGCCGGTTCCCGGCTGGGTCAGCGGCGAGGAGTGCAGCGACAGGACGGCGAGCTCGGTCACAGAAGGCACGGAGGGGTCAACGCCCGGCGAGCGCCTCGGATTCCGGATCGTCGTCATCGGTGTCGTCGACCACCACGGAGAGGGTGGCCGGCTTCGGGACATCGGCCGCCTCGTCGTCGTCGAAGGAGCCCTGGCCGGCCAGCTCGGGCTCGAACCCGGCGGCCCGACGCTCCGCCCGGAACGACTCGTAGATCTGCACGAGGGTCTTCTTCTGCTCCTCGTTGAGCCACACGTCGCGACGGATCTCGGTGATGAGGTCCGTGTCGCCCTCACGGGGCTCGAGGATGCCGGCGCGGATGTACAGCGTCTCGGAGCTGATCTCCAGCGCCCGGGCGATCTGCTGGAGGATCTCCGCGGACGGCTTGCGCAGCCCGCGCTCGATCTGGCTCAGGTAGGGGTTGGAGATGCCCGCCATGTCGGAGAGCTTCCGGAGCGACAGGTGTCCCACCTTCCGCTGCTCCCGGATGAACTCCCCGAGGTCGTGCCAACGCGCTTCGAGCTCGGCCATGGGGGAAGGCTACGACCCCGCCACGGCGAAACCCCAAACCACAGCAAGCATCCCGTAGCCGCGCGCGAGCGCCGGACCCGCCGAGCGGGCCTAGCCGCCGCTCAGGATGTCGTCGACGCGGGCCTCGCCGCTGCGGTAGCGGCGGGTGATCTCGGCCTGCAGGGTGTCGATGCGGTCGAACAGCTGGCGGCGCAGGCCGGACACCTCGTGCTCGAGCTCGCTCAGGTCGGCAGCGACCCCCGCCAGCGCCTCGTCGTCGGCCTCGGCCGGGCTCTCGATCGGCACCCGCTCGGAGATCTCGGTCAGCCGGTCGGCCAGGCTGCCGCTGAAGTCGCCCGGTTCCATGCTGGGGGTCAGGCGGCCCGGCCCCGGCGCGTGGATGCGGTCGGCCAGGATCTCCGGCAGCCGGTCGACCAGGTCCGAGACGTCGTAGCGGTCGCCGCCTCGGCTGCGGCGGTCGATCTCGCCGGTCACGATGTCGTGGCGGCCCTGGACCAGCCGACGGAGGTAGGAGAGCTGGGTCTCGATGCCCTGGCACTCGGTGCGGAGGGCGCGCAGCTCGGCCACGGGGCGCTCCTCGAGGCCCGCGAGGTAGTCGTCGGCGAGGATCCGATCGAGCACGGTGTCCATGGCGCCTCCCGGGCGGTCCGCGGCCGGCGGCCGCCAGGACCGACTGTACTGCTCCGGCCGCACCGAGTGGTCAGACCCCACGGGCCAGGTAGAGGCCGATGAGCCCTGCCCACGCCGGGGCCACCACCAGCATCGAATCCAGACGACGGAGGGCGGGGGCGTGGGCGTCGGCCTTGGGCAGCAGGGCCGACGCCAGGATCTGGCCGGCGGGGCAGGCGATCATCGCCAGCACCGAGAAGCTCCAGATGTCGCTGCCGTGCTCGTTGAAGGGCGGCGCGCTCACCACGGCGAACACGGCGGACGCCGCCGCGATGAAGAGCATCCCGGCGAACGGGCCCTCGAAGCTGTTGCTGGCGCCGGAGCCGACGATGAAGTCGCTGGCGTCGTAGACCATCACGAACACCAGCAGGATGATGAGCGCGCCGATCTCGTACTCCGCCAGCAGCACCAGCGACGCCGCGGCACCGCCGCAGATGCCGGCGGCGGCCACGATCTGGCCGGCTCGCGGGATGGGCAGCCGGCCCCGTTCCGGGGTGCTGAGCGAGGTGGCCAGGGCGACGGCGGTGAGGATCAGGTAGCCGATCCCGAGGGCCTGGCTCCCCAGCGTGGCCATGACCGCCAGGCCCGACGCGCCGAACGCGGCCACGGCCCGGTCGGCGCTGAAGCGGTCGCCTCGGTTGGCGTCGATGATCTGGGCGGCCGCCGCACCGGCGACCACGCCGTACAGCACCGCCAGGCCCCACGGCCGGAGGGCCTGCGGCACCAGCACCGCCACCACGGCGATGGCCCACAGCACACCCAGGCGCACCTTGGGGCCCTGGGTGTTGTACGGGATGCCGAACCGCTTCCGGAACGGCGACATGGTGTCCTCCTGCTTGGGCAGGAGGTCCTCGACGGGCGGCCGCTGGGCCCGGATCCGCCGCAGGCGCCCCGTGTGGGTCTCGGCACCAGCGCCGGCATCGGCCGCACCGGCCTGCCGACGACCCCGTGCCGCCGGAGCATCCGGCCCGGCCGGCGATGCATCGGCGGGCGCCGGGACCGTCTCCGGTGCCGGCGGCGCCTCGGGCGTCTTGAACGTGACCCCGGTGGGCGGCGCCACCGGCGCCTTCGGCCGAGGGGACCGGGCGACGGGTTCGGGGCGGGGACCGGGCGGCTGCGGGATCGGCCGCTTCGGCCGACGGGGCGCCGGCCCCTCGGCCTCGGTGGGGGGAGCGGTCGAGCGGGGCGCCGACGGGGATGCGGGAGCGGCGCCCGCGCGCGGCGGCCGGGGCGGCCGGCGGGGTCCGCCGGGCTGGTTCGGGTCGCTCACGAGGCGCCGCCCGACACCGGGGGCAGGACCGCCACCTCGTCCTCGTCACCGACGGGGTCGGTGGCCGTGGCCGGGTCGCCGTTGACCCACACCGCACACGTGGGCAGGACCGCGGCGAAGTCGTCGCCGTACCGCTCGGTGGCGGAGGCGAGGATGTCGGCCACCGTGGCGCCCGGCACGAGATCCCGGGCGGTGCCGGCGGCGGTGCGGGCAGCTGCGAAGAGCCGGAGGACGGCCATGGCGGATGGTGATCCTACCGGTGGGTCACCGCGCCGACCCATCCGGACGTGACCGGGGTAGCCACCCGGTACGGTGGCACGGCCATGACCCGACTGCTCCTCGTCCGCCACGGTGAATCGATCTGGAACGCCGACGGCCGGTGGCAGGGACAGGCTGATCCGCCCCTCTCGGACCGGGGCCGGGAGCAGGCGGCGGCGGCAGCAGCAGCGCTGGGCACCGTCGACGCCCTGGTCACCTCGGACCTGGAACGGGCGGCCGACACCGGGGCCATCATCGGCCGCATCCTGGGCATCGAGCCCATCGTCGTGGAGCCCCGCCTCCGCGAGCGCGACGCCGGGTCGCTCTCGGGCCTCACCCGCCCGGAGATCCACGAGGCCTTCCCCGGGCTGCTCCCCGACGACCCCGGCGGGTTCGTGCCCGGCACCGACGGCCAGCCGGCGTGGCCCCACGACTGCGAGTCCGACGAAGCGCTGGGGGAGCGGGTGGAGGTGGCGCTGCTGGCGCTGGGCCGCCTGGTCCCCGACGGCGACGTCGTGGCCATCACCCACGGCGGGGTCATGTACGCCATCGAGCGGCGCCTGGGCGAGCCCGACCGCGGCCGCCTCAGCAACCTGGGCGCGGTCTGGCTGGAGGTCGTGGGCGACGAGCTGACGGTGGGCCCCCGGCTGGACCTCATCGACCCCAGCACGGCCACGGCCATCGAAGCCGACCGCATCTGAGGGACCGGGCGTGGAGGTCGACGTCATCCGCAGCGCCAAGCGCCGCAAGACGGCGCAGGCCCGGATCGTGGCCGGGCGGCTCGAGGTGCGCATCCCGGCCCGGTCGTCGAAGGCCGAAGAGGCCCGCCTGGTGGAGGTCTTCCGCCGCCGCTACGAGAAGGCTGGCTCCTCGGCCACCCTGGACCTGACGGCCCGGGCGAAGAAGCTGGCCAAGCGGTTCGACCTGCCGGTGCCCACCGAGATCCGCTGGGTCACCAACCAGGCCCACCGGTGGGGCTCGTGCACCCCGTCCACGGGCGTCATCCGCATCTCGGATCGCATGGCGGCGTTCCCGCCCTGGGTCGTCGACCACGTCATCGTCCACGAGCTGGCCCACCTGGTGGAGCGGCGCCACGGCCCCGCGTTCTACGAGCTGGCCAACCGCTACCCGCTGGCGGAGCGAGCCGAGGGCTACCTGCTGGCCAAGACCGGCGGCGACGCCCCCGATGCCGACGCCCTGGCCGACGACGAGGAGCCCGAGGCCGACCCCCCGACCGCTCCGGACGCCCCGACCGCCCCGGACGACCGCCTGTTCTGACCGATCAGGCGAGGCGGGTGGGGTCCTCGGCCAGCAGCGCGTCGTCGATGGGCTGACCGGTGGCGGGGTCGATGCCGTAGGTGCCGGCGTCGAGCGCGGCGATGGCGGCATCGACGGCGTCGAGGTCCCGTTCGATCTGGCTGAGCGCCTCGAGGTCCACGGCCGGCGCCTCCGGTTCGGCGGCGACGATCTCCTCCACCCCGATCTCCTCCACCACGATCTCCTCGACGACCTCCCCGTCGGGCGTGGCCACCACGACATCGTCGATGACCACGACGCCGTCGTCGGTGGCGATGACCGCCTCGTCGACGACCACCACCCCCTCGTCGGTGGCGATGACGTCCTCGGTCACCTCGATGGCCACGTCGCCGGCCTCGTCGGGGTCGCCGAGCACCACGCCCTCGGGCAGGAACGCGGCCAGATCGACCTCGATCTCCTGTTCGGCCCCGGGAAGGGGACCAGCGGACTCGGGGGTGGGCTCAGCAGGCAGGTCGGACACGGCGGGCGAGCCTACCGGCCGCTCCCGAACCCCGATCCCGCCGGCACGATCCACCGAACCGCCTGCCCGGTCGCCGCCGCGATCTGCTCGGAGTCCCGGAGGTCCGAGGGGGAAGGGAACGGGCTGAGATGCGCCTGAAGTGGCGCAACCGGCTCACGGGGAGATTCCGGACTAGAACGTGTTCTCGTTCTGCAACGGCCCCGGGAGGGTTCCGACGATGTCCGTGGTGCTGGTCGACAAGCCCGATCCCCGCCTGGCGGTGGTGACCCTCAACCGACCCGAGCGGCTGAACGCCATGTCGATCGAGCTGGTCATGGAGCTGGCCGACGCGTTCGAGGCGCTCCGGGCCGACAACGCGTGCCGCGTGATCGTGCTGACGGGCTCCGGTCGGGCGTTCTGCTCGGGCCTGGACCTGAAGGACCACGGCGCGGTGCCCGGCATCGACGGGCTCCAGGTGGGCCAGATCGCGCAGCGGTCGATGCACGTCTACTCCCGGCTGACGCCGCTGATGCGCTCGCTCCCCCAGCCGATCATCGCCGCCGTCAACGGCGACGCGTACGGCGGCGGGATGTGCCTCAGCCTGGCGGCCGAGCTGCGCTTCGCCGCCGCGGGCAGCCGCTTCAACGCCACCGGCATCGTCAACGGGTTGAGCAGCACCGAGATGGGTGCGTCGTGGCTGCTCCCCCGGCTGGTCGGCGCCGCCCACAGCAACGACCTGCTGATGACGGGACGGGTGATCGACGCCGACGAGGCGCTCCGCATGGGCCTGGTGTCGCGGGTGCTGCCCGCCGATGGCCTGCTCGACGAGGCGCTGGAGACGGCGGGCCGCATGGCCGCGTTCAGCGCCTACGGGCTGGCCATGACGAAGAGCACCATCTGGGCCAACCTCGAGATCGCCAGCCTCCCGGCGGCCCAGGAGCTGGAGGACCGCAACCAGCTCATGATGGGGTTCACGGCGAACCCCCCCGAGGCCATGCGGGCCTTCGCCGAAGGCCGCGACCCCCTCTACACCGACGAGCCCCGCCGCGACCTCTTCAGCTGACCCGGCGCCGGTCGCCGGCAGATCCCGCCGGCCACACCACCACCAGCTCGCCGCCTTCGGGGAGGTCGCGCCACCGCTCGAGCATCTCGTCGAGCGGTCCCGCGACCGGCGACGGCTCGCCACGCCGCCAGGCGAAGTAGGCGTCGTTGACGCGCGCCTCTGCTGCGTCGAGGTCCGCGGCGTGGCGGGCGATGACGGCGCGGCCCTGCGGGGTGCGCTTCCGGCCGAGCGTCTTGAAGGTGGCACCGTCGGCCACGCAGCCCCAGAACCCGTGCTCCATCCCGAGCTCGGCCTCGACCACGTAGGTGGCGAGGTCGTGGGGCACGTCACCGCCGGCCGCCATCGCCGGACCGGGCACCCGGGTGCGCGGCGGGCGCAGTGCGGTCCAGCGGCAGGTGCGACCGTCCTTGCCCTTGGTGAACGTGATCTCCATCGACCCGAGGCTACGGACGAGCACCTCGCGGCCCCGGAGGGTTTCGCTGCGGATGGCTACCATCGGGGCGTGCCCGTCCGTCCTGCTCCCACCGCCCGCCTCGTCGGCGTGGCGCGCAAGCAGGAGCTGTACGGGCAGGACGCCACCCGCGGCGACCTGGCGCCGTAGCCCGGCCGGATCCCCCACCTCGGCGCGCCCGGCGCGCCGTCGACCGATCCGTCCGCCCCGCCTTCCAGGAGCACCCCATGCACCCGTCCGCCCGCGCGGCTCGCCCACCGGCACCGCACCCCGATCCCTCCCCCGCCCGGTGAGCAGCCAGCTCGCGTTCGTCGCCGGCGCGTGGGGTGTGGCCATGGGCCTGGCCCCGCTCCTGCAGCTGCGCACCATCGTCCGGCGCCGGTCGTCGATGGACGTGTCGCTCGGCTACCTCGGCGTGCTGCTCGTCGGCTTCGTGCTGTGGCTGGCGTACGGGATCTCCATCGGCGACGCCCCGCTGATCGTCACCAACGTGGTGGCCCTCGTCGCGTCGAGCGTGACGTTCGCGACGGTGCTGGTGTTCCGCAACGGGGCGCTGCCGGACGACGACGTCAGAGCGCGATGAGGACGGCCGCGCAGGCCGCCACACCGAGCCCGACCACCTGCGGTGCGTGGAGGCGCTCCCGCAGGTGCGACTGGGCGAGGACGATGGTGGATGCCGGGTAGAGCCCGGTGAGGGCGGCCACCACGGAGAGCATCCCGTGGCGGAGGGCCAGCAGGTAGCAGATGTTGGCCCCCATATCGAGGGTGCCGCTGACCATCATCGAGGAGGAGAGCCGGGGCACGGCGAAGTTCCGGACGCCCACCTGGCGGGCGATCAGCAGGGCCAGGAGCGGCACCGACGTGGCCCGGGCGGCCAGCAGCGGCCAGAGGCCGGCCTGGTCCCCCGTCTGGTGGAGGAAGACGAAGAACAGACCGAAGATGGCCCCGCCGCCGAGGGCGAGGGCGATGACCCGGCGTCCGGCGGGCACGTGGTGCTCGCTGGCCTGCTCCCGGGTGATGAGGATGATGGCGGCGAGGGACACGGCGATGCCGGCGAGGGCCAGCGGTCCGGGCCGCTCGCCCAGGACGATGCCGGCGACGATGGGGACGACCGAGGCGGCCAGCGCCGTGGTGGGGGCGACCACGCTCATGGGACCGGCGGCGAGGGCCCGGTAGAGCAGCACCAGCCCGAGGCCGCCGAAGAGGCCGGCGACGGCACCGAACGCCAGGTCGCGGGCGATCGGCGCGGCGGGGCCGAGCAGGGGCAGCGCGGCGAGGAGCACGACCAGGCCGGAGAGCTGGGCACCGAAGGCGGTGAGGAGCGGGGACGTGCGCCGGGCGGCGAGGCCGCCGACGAAGTCGGCAGACCCGTACGCGAGGGCGGCGCTGAGGGCGAGGGCGATGGCCATGGCGGG
>CALANQ010000433.1 GCA_937926025.1 uncultured Acidimicrobiales bacterium | reverse complement strand
ATGAGCAGCGGGAGCGTGGTGCCCTCGATGACCAGGGTCCCGGCGGGGACCACCAGGGCGATGAGGATGAGCACGTCGCGCTCGGGGGTGGCCGCGGGCAGCACGAACGCGGCGGCCAGGGTGACGACGCCGCGCATGCCCGCCCACGACACCACGGTGGTCTCCCGGGGCGTGAGCGCCTCGGGGTCGTCGCGGAGCCGCAGCATCGCCGCGGTGGCGAAGACCCAGGCGAAGCGGATGACCACGACGGCTGCGAACACCCCGAGGGCGCCGAGGCCGATGCGGGTGGCGCTGAGGTCGCTGCTGCCGACCGCCGACACGATGGGCCGGATCTCCAGGCCGATCAGCAGGAACACCACGCCCTCCAGCAGGAACGTGATGGTCGACCAGTTGGACTGGGCGAACAGACGGGCCGGTGCGGACTGCAGCAGGTCCGCCTTGTGGCCGAGGATGAGCCCGGCGATGACCACGGCCAGCACACCCGACGCGTGGATCTCCTCGGCCAGCAGGTACGCGGCGAACGGGGTGACCAGCGAGATGGCGGTCAGGGTGACGGTGTCGGCCACGTGGGCCTGGACCTTGGCGATGACCAGGGCCACCAGCAGGCCGACGCCGAGGCCGCCGACCACCGAGATGGCGAAGTCCCGCGTGATCTCCATCGCGGTGATGTGGCCCTCGATGGCCGTGGTGGCAGCGGTCAGGCACACCAGGGCGGTGGCGTCGTTGAGCAGGCTCTCGCCCTCGAGCACGGTGACCACCCGTCTCGGGAGGCCGACGCGACGGGCGATGGTGGTGGCGGCCACCGCGTCGGGCGGGGCGACCACGGCGCCGATGGCCAGCGCGGCCGCGGCCGAGATGGGCAGCAGCCAGGCGGCCACCGCGCCGACCCCGAGCGTGGTGGCGATGACCAACCCCACCGACAGGGACCCGATGACGGGCAGCTTGCTGCGGAAGTCGATGAGCGAGGTGCGGACGGCGGCGGCGTACAGCAGCGGTGGCAGCAGCCCGACCAGGACGATGTCGGGGTCCAGGTGGAAGTCGTCGAAGCGGGGGAGGAACGATCCGGCCCAGCCGATGAGCAGCAGCATCAGCGGCATCGACCGGTTCCACCGGCGCGCCGCGCCGCCGGCCGCCGTGACCACGACGACGACGAGGATCAGGTCGAGCGCCGACTCCATCGCTAGATCATGGCGGAACCGGCCGGTGATCCCGCCCGGCCTCCGCTGATCGGGTCACGCGTGCACCGTGGCGGTGCTGCGGTGACCCGATCCGGGGTCAGTGGCCCTGGCCGGGCTCGACCAGCTCCACCAGGACGCCACCGGCGTCCTTGGGGTGGATGAAGTTCACGCGGGAACCGGCGGTGCCGTTCTTCGGGACCTCGTAGAGGAGGCGCACGCCGCGGTCGCGCAGGGTGGCGCACACCTCGTCGATGTCTTCGACGCGGTACGCCATCTGCTGGATGCCGGGGCCCGACTTGGCGAGGAACTTGCCGATGGGCGAGTCCTCCTTGAGCGGGGCGAGCAGCTGGATGCAGCTGCCCGAGTCGCCCACGGCGAGCATGGCCTCGCGGACGCCCTGCTCCTCGTTGACCTCTTCGTGCACGGACTTCAGGTCGAACTTCTCGGCGTAGAAGGCGAGGGCTTCGTCGAGGTCCGGGACGGCGATCCCGACGTGGTCGATGTGCGTGAACATGGCCGCCATTCTGCCCGCCTCCCTGCCGGGGAGCCACCTTGGCGGCACGCGTGCGGGCAGGTGTCGGGCCCGCCTGCGGGCACGGCGGCGGCCGGGCGGGCTCAGCCGTCGACGAGGAGCCCCATCTCGATCACGTCCCACAGGCTCCCGTCGGCCCGGCGCCAGTGACGGTGGCGGTAGCCCTCCACCACGAACCCGGCCCGCCGGTAGAGCGAGATGGCGGCCTCGTTGTGGGGCCAGACCTGGAGCACGACCTTGTGGATCTCCGGTCGGGCGCGGGCCCACTCGACCGAGGCGTCGAGGAGCGCGGCGCCGAGGCCCCGTCCCCGGTGGCCGGGGAGCAGCGCCATGAACAGCTCGCCGTGGCCGGCGCCGTTGGCGTGGAGGCCGCCGTCGCCGACGACGACGCCGTCGACCTCGGCCACGAACGTGGCGCTCGCGGGGTCGTCGATCGACGCCGCGAGCCGCTCGCCGAAGTCGCCGGGGAGCGGCAGCTCCCGGCCGATCCACCGGCCCTCGCCGGCCACGACCTCGCGCAGGGCGACCAGGGCGGGGACATCGGCGGGGGTGGCCCGCCGGATGTGCGATCGCGCCTCGTCGGCCATGGGGGTGACGGTACCGGTGGCCTGCGGCGGTCGAGGCCTGCATTCCGGCCGGTCGGAAACGCGCGCGGGAGCGGCGGGCGCTGCATGCCAAGCTCGGCCCATGGCGGAGCAGGCGGTGCTTCAGGTCCAGGGCGTGGTGAAGCGGTACGGCGACCGCACCGCGCTGCACGGCGTGGACCTCGAGGTCGCCGCAGGCGAGGTGTGCGGCCTGCTCGGGCCGAACGGTGCCGGGAAGACGACGCTGGTGTCGATCATCGCCGGGCTCCGCAGCCCCGACGAGGGGCGGGTGCTGGTGGACGGGCTGGACATCGCGGCGCACGGCGCCGCCGCCCGCCAGGCCGTGGGCCTGGCCGGCCAGCCCACCGGGGTGTACCCGATGGTGAGCGTGCGGGAGAACCTGGAGCTGTTCACGCGGCTGGCGGGCTACTCGGGGCCAGCGGTGCGGGCCCGCCTGGAGGAGGTGGCCGAGGTGGTGGAGCTCACCCACCTCCTGGACCGCCAGGCCCGCCACCTGTCCGGCGGGGAGCAGCGACGGCTGCACACGGCGATGGCCCTGGTGAACCGGCCGAAGGTCCTGATGCTCGACGAGCCCACCACGGGCGTCGACATCGCCACCCGCGCCCGCCTGCTGGACGCCATCGTCACCCTCACCGCCGCCGAGGGGTGCGCCGTCCTCTACTCCACGCACTACCTGCCCGAGATCGAGGAGCTGGGCGCCACGGTCGCCATCCTCGACCACGGCCGGATCCTGGCGCGCGGTCCGCTGGACGACCTGGTGGACCAGCACGGGTCGGGGCTGGTGGAGCTCACGTTCGACGGCCCGGCGCCGTCGGTCCCGGGTGCGGTGGTCGATGGATCGATCGCCCGCATCGCCACCGAGCGACCCGGTCCCGAGGCGGCGCGGGTGGTGGGCTCGCTGGGCGCCGACTCGGAGCGCCTGGTCTCGGTGGACCTGTCCCGCCCCAGCCTGGAGACGGTCTTCCTGGCCGTCACGGGCCGGGCCTACTCCAGCGACGTCGACGAGGAGCTGGCCGGATGAACCGCATGCGAGCCGTCGCCCGCCACGACCTGCGGGTGCTCAAGCGCGACCCTGCGTTCCTCATCATCTTCACGCTCACCCCCATCGCGTTCATGGCGTTCAACGAGTCGGCGGTGGGCGCGGCGCTCAGCGTGCGGTTCCCCGACGCCCACATCAACGGCGCCGCCTACATCGTCCCGGCGGCCACCGTCCTCTTCAGCGGCTTCCTGGTGGGCAACGTCGGGTTCGGTGTGTTCCGGGAGCACGGGTGGGGCACCTGGGAGCGCCTCCGCGCCTCTCCGCTCACGCCGACCGAGCTGATGGTGGGCAAGAGCCTGGTGCCGATCCTCAGCATCTCGATCCAGATCGGCGTCCTGCTCGGTGCCGGGTTCCTGCTGTTCGACCTGGAGGTGCGGGGGTCGATGGCGGCGTTCGTCCTGATCGCCGCGCTGCTGGCGGTGATGAACGTGGCCCTCGGGTTCATGCTGCTGTCGGTGTGCCGGTCGGTGATCCAGCTCAACGCCGCGGCCACCGGTGGCGCCATGTTGATCGGTGGCCTCGGCGGCACGCTGACCCCGGTGGAGTTCCTGCCCGGCTGGGCGCAGGCGGTGGCCCCGTTCACCCCCGCCTACTGGGCGATGGACGGCTTCCGGGAGGTCACCATCGGGACGGGCGGGCTGGCCGATGTGGCGGTTCCGGCGCTGGTGCTCGTCGGGTTCACGGCGGCGTTCGCGGTGATCGCCGGCCTCCGCTTCAAGGTGGAGGACACGAAGGTCGCGTGGGCGTAGCCCTCGGCATCCCTCCCGGCCTGCGGGATGGGGGTGCGCCCGCTTACATCTGGACGGGGGCGCGGCAGTAGCGTCGAACGCCGTGTCCGCGCTGACCATCGCCGAGTCCTCTGCCGTCGTCGGAGAGCTGCGGCGCGCACGGCGGCGACGGCGGGTCGCGTCGATCCACTGGGTCGACGCGCTGTACCAGGTGTACCTGACCGGCCTGGTCTCGCTGGTGCTGATCGTGCTGCTGTCGGGCGCCATCGGCGACGAGAAGGTGAGCGCCTCGGGCATCGCCGACGTCAAGGAGCACGGCCCGGCTGCAGCCGGCCTGCTGGTCGCCCTGGCCGTGTTCATGGGCCTGCGCTCGGGCAGCCGCGGCGGCCCGCTCGCGCTGGAGCGGCCCGACGTCCGCCACGTGCTGCTGTCGCCGGTGGACCGCGGGGTCGCCCTGCGCGGCCCGGCGTGGCGCCAGCTGCGGTTCCTGGTGGGCATCGGCGCCGCGGTGGGTGCCGTCACCGGGCAGCTGCTGGTGCGCCGCCTGCCGGGCAACGCGGTGGAGTGGATCGTGTTCGGGGCGCTCTACGGGGTGACGGTGGTCGGGCTCGGCTACGGCTGCGCCCTGCTCGCCTCCGGTCTGATGCTGAGGCACTGGCTGGCCTCGCTGATCGGCGGCGTGCTGCTGCTGTGGTCCGTCGGCGACCTGTTCGGCGCGCTGCCGCTGTCGCCGTTCACGGTGGTCGGCCACATCGCGGTGTGGCCGCTGGAACCGGACTGGCTCGCGCTGCTGGGCGCGGTCCTGGCGGTGGGGCTGGTGCTCGCCGGCATGCGCTGGGTGTCGGGGACCTCGCTCGAGGCCGCCGAGCGCCGCACGGCCCTGGTGGGCCAGATGCGCTTCGCCGTGACCCTCCAGGACCTGCGCACCGTGCTGGTGCTGCGCCGCCAGCTGTCGCAGGAGCACCCGCGCTCGCGGCCGTGGATCCGGGCCGCCCGCCGCACCCCGAAGTACCCGGTGTGGCACCGCGGCGTGCGCAGCCTGGCCCGCTGGCCGCTGAGCCGCATCGTGCGCGCCGTCCTGATGGCGGTCATCGCCGGGCTGTCCATGCGGGCCGTGGGGAACGGCACCCCACCGATGATGATCCTCGCCGGCCTCGCCCTGTGGGTGGCGGCGCTCGACGCCGCCGAGCCGCTCGGCCAGGAGGTCGACCACCCGGGCCGGACCGACACGTTCCCGTTCCCGCGGGGCCAGGTGTTCGTGCTCCACCTGCCGATCCTGTTCGTGGTGTCGGTGGTGGTGGCGATGATCGGTGCCGGGGTGGCGGCGGCCCCCTTCGGCTCGTCGGTGCCGGTCGGACCCGCGATGTTCACCGCGCTGATGGCCGGGGTCCTGGCCGCGTCGGGCGCGGCGGTCAGCGTCATCCAGGGCGCACCGGACCCGGTGGACACGCTGTCGATGGTCACGCCGGAGATCGCCGGCACCCGCACCGTCATCCGCACGGCGCTGCCGCCGGCCATCGCCATCCTCGGGCTCACGCCCCTGCTGGCCGCCCGCGCCTCGGAGCTGGGCGCCCAGGATCCGCCGCCGCTGAACGCGGCGATGGCGCTCGCCCTGCCGCTGGCCATCGTGGTGGTCATCGTCGCCGGGTACGTGCGCTTCCGCGACGACGTCCGCCAGTTCATGGCCGATGCCTCGGAGAACATGTCGCCCACCAAGGTGGCCGAGCGCCAGCGCGAGGAGCGCCTGGCCGAAGAGGCTCGGGAGGCTGAGGCGCTCGCCGAGTCCAAGCGCATCGCCCGGGAGGCCACCAGCGCCTCGCAGCGGGCGAAGGCCCGCCAGAAGCCGAAGACCTCCAAGCCCCTCAGCCCGCCGCCCGAAGGCGTGCGCGGGGGGACCAGTGCCAAGCCCATCGGGCGGAAGAGGGACCAGAAATGACCGCCGCACCCCCGGCCCTCGTGGCCACGGACCTCACCAAGCGCTACGACGATCTCGTGGCCCTCCAGCCGCTCAGCATCTCGGTGCCGTCGGGCCAGTCGATGGCCCTCATCGGCCACAACGGGTCGGGCAAGTCCACGTTCCTGCGCATGGTCGCCGGCCTGCTCGACCCCACCGAAGGCGAGATCGAGATCGCCGGGTTCGACCTGACCGATGTGGAGGCCCGAGCCACCACCTCGTTCCTCCCCGACGATCCGGTCCTCTACGACGACCTGTCGCTGCGCGAGCACGCCGAGTACATCTCCAAGCTGCACGGCGGCGACGGCTGGGACGACTACGCCGAGTCCCTGTGCGTGCGCCTCGGCCTGGAGGAGCGCATCGACGACCTGCCGTCGCGCTTCAGCCGCGGCCTCCGCCAGAAGACCGCCATCGTGCTGGCCCTGGTGCGGCCGTTCTCGCTGCTGCTGGTGGACGAGCCGTTCGTGGGCCTGGACCAGCCGGGCAAGCTCGTGCTGCTGGAGCTGCTCTCCGAGGTGCACGCCGAGGGCGCCGCCACCTTGGTGGCCACCCACGACCCCACCTACGTGGAGCGGGTCGACCGCAGCGTCGCCCTGCGCGACGGCGAGGTCATCTTCGACGGCCGGGCCTCGGTCGACGAGGTCCTCCACCTCGTCGGCGGCTGACCCGCCCCGAAATCGCTTCGGCGCGGCCTCGACCGCGAGGCAGGCTGGCCCGATGGGCATCTTCACCGTCATGACGGCGCGCTTCCGTGGGCGCGCCCCGGAAGGCTTGGGGCTGGCACCAGCTCGACCACACCTGGGCTGAGCGGCTGGTCGGCGCCTCGGGTGTCGGCCGCGGCGACCTGGTGCTCGACGTCGGCGCCGGGCTCGGCGCGCTGACGCGTCCGCTCGTCGCCACCGGCGCCCGCGTGATCGCGGTGGAGCGGCACCCCGCCCGGGTCGAGGCGCTGCGGCGCGAGCTCGGCGACCGCGTGGTCGTCGTGCGGGCCGACGCCGCGGACCTGCGCCTCCCTCGGCGCCCGTTCCACGTCGTGGCCAACCCGCCGTACGGCATCACCACCGAGCTGCTGGGCCGGCTGCTCCACCGGGGGAGCCGCCTGGCGACGGCCCACCTCGTGCTCCAGCGCGATGCCGCCCGCCGCTGGTCCGCGCCCGGTGCCCCGGGCGCCGGGCGGTGGCAGCAGCAGTGGTCGGCGACCCTCGGTCAGGTGGTCCCGAGGCGGGCGTTCACCCCGCCGCCGCGGGTCGATTCGCAGGTGCTCCGCATCGCGCTGCGGTGACCGAGCACGAGCGCCGGTGACCGTCGGGTTTGCGGAGCCCTCCCCGCGGCCGAGACTGGTGGGATGGCTGCTCCGCTCGCACCGTCCGCCGCGCCTGCCCCGGAGGCGCCGCCTCGGCGGCCCGGCCGGGTGGCGATCTGGGTCGGGCTGGTGCTGATCGCGGTCGGCATCGTCGGGGGCACCGTGCTCGTCGCCGTCGGGGCGAGGTCGGTGGTCACCGGGGTGGACGACCTGCAGCGGGTCCCGGCATCGGGCGGCACCGTCGAGCTCGACGCTGGCGGGTCGATCGAGGTCTACGGCGAGCGCGACGTCGCCGCATCGGCCCCGAAGACCTTCAGCTCCTCGAGCACCAGCGGACCGGTGCCCGAGATCCAGCTGGCCATCACCGACCCGTCGGGCGAGACGGTGGTGGTGGAGCCCGTCGCCGGGTCGCAGGAGTATCAGTACGGCGGTCACTGGGGGACCCGCATCGGGCGGATCCAGGCGCCCGAGTCCGGGACCTACACGGTCGAGGTCGTGGGCGGCATCGACGCCGGCCGCTACGACACCATCGCCCTCGGCGATCGCGTCCGTCCCACCGGCCTGTGGCTCGTGGTCGGCGGGGTGCTGGGCGGCGTGCTGCTCGTGCTGGTGGGCGGCATCGTCGCGATCGTCGGCGCGGTGATCCGCTCCCGGGCGAAGCGGCGCGGCGCCGCCGGACCGGTCCCGCCCGGAGCCTCCGGCCCCGCGGGCGGATGGGTCCCGCCGCCGGGGTCGCCGCCCGTCGCGCCCCCGCCGCCATCGGGGCCGACCCGGTTCTGAGCGGGTCCCGCGGTCGGCCGTCCGCTGTGATCAGGACGCCGGGTCGAGCTCCGTGATGGGGTCGAGGCGGTTGGCGTAGCGGCGCAGCGTGGCCATGAGGGGCTTGCCGACGATGACGATGATCACGGCGTTGGCCAGCGCACCGGCGGCATCCCATGCCAGCGACGTGGCCACGTAGAACGACCAGTAGCGGCCGAGGGTCTGGCCGAGCGACATGCCCGGCACCCAGTCCAGCTCGCCGCCACGCTGGAACGGCCAGAACCACAGGTTGAGGATGGCCCCGAACACGAAGCCCCACGCCCAGCCGTACAGCGCCAGCAGCCCGACCTCGGCCCACGGCGCCATGCGTCGGGTGGCCAGGCCGAGGAACCCCGCCCCGGCACCCATCCATCCGAGGGCGAGCATCTGGAACGGCAGCCAAGGCCCGAAGCCGCCCGAGAGGATGGCCGACACCACGAACGAGGTGATGCCCAGGATCATCCCGAACCGGGGACCGAACGCGGCGCCGGCCAGGATCACCAGGAAGAACAGGCCGCTGCCGCCGCCCGGCAGGTCCAGCAGCTTCATCAGCCCGGCCAGCGCGGAGAGCATGCCGAGGACGGCCACGGTGGTGCCGGTCATGGTGCCCCGGCGGATCTCCAGGGCGACGGCCCCCACCGCCAGCGCGCCGACCACCGCCGCCACCAGCGGGGCGTCGCCCGCATGGGCCTGGCTCTGCAGCGCGGTGGACGGCAGCCAGAACGGGTAGAGGAACGCGGCCACGCCGATGACCAGCACCAGCAGGTACACGGCGGCGGACCGGAGGCGGCCGAGCAGGGTGGGGTGGCCGCCGATCAGGAGCGGGAGGTGCGGCTCGGGGCGGACCTCGGCGTCGGTCGGGGGGTGCAGCGCGGTCACGAGGCGGGCCCTCCCGCGGCCGGACGGGCGATGGCCGCCTCGACCTCCTCGACGGTCAGCAGCGGCGGCAGCACCCGCAGCACCTGCGGGGCGAACAGCGACCCGGCCAGCACGGTGCGGGCATCGCCGTGGGCCACGACGTCGCCGTCGCCCAGGACCACCACGGTGGTGGCGACCCGGGCGGCCAGCTCGATGTCGTGGGTGGCCAGGACCACCGCGCCGCCACCGGCCGCGTGCTCCCGCAGCGCGGCCTCCAGTGCGTGGCGGGACGTGGCGTCGATGCCCCGGGTGGGCTCGTCGAGCACCAGCACGGGAGCGTCCCCCACTGCGACCGCAGCGATGGCGACGCGCTGGCGCTGGCCGACCGACAGGCTGCGCGGGTGGCGGTCGGCCAGGTCCTCCAGGCGGAGGGTGCGGAGCCAGCGGTCGACTGCGGCCGGGTCGCGCCGGCCGAGCAGGCCGAGGGTGGCCTCCACCTCGGCCCGGACGGTGGTGCTGAACAGCAGCGAGTCGGGCTCCTGAGGCACGTACGCCACCGGCACCGACGCTGCAACGGTGCCGCCGGTGGGCGCAGCGGCGGCGGCCAGCGCCCGCAGCAGCGTGGTCTTGCCGGAACCGTTGCGGCCCAGCACGGCGATCACCTCGCCCTGGCGCACCACCAGGTCGGTGGGCCGCAGGACCGTCCGGGAGCCGTGGCTGACGGTGACGCCCTCGGCGGTGACCAGCACGTCGCCGGTGGCCTCGGGGGTCGGCGCGGGAGGCGCGGCCTGGGCGGCGATCACCGCATCGGGGAGCGGCACCCGGCGGGCGGCGCTGCGGGCGTCGCGCACGGTGAGCGGCGGCGGGTCCCAGCCGAGCAGCCGGCCGAGGTGGGTCACGGGAGGGGCGCTGGCCAACGGGGCCAGGACGTCGTCGGGTCGGCCGTCGGCGGCGATGCGCCCGGCGTCCACCAGCAGCGCCCGGTCGGCGAGGGGACCGGCGCGGTCCAGCCGGTGCTCGGCCAGCAGCACGGTGGTGCCGAGGTCGTCGTTCAGCCGGCGCAGCGCCGCCATCACGTCGTCGGCGCCCTGCGGGTCCAGCATCGACGTCGGCTCGTCGAGCACCAGGATCTGCGGCCCGGCGGCCAGCGCCCCGGCCACGGCGCACCGCTGCCGCTCGCCGCCCGACAGGGTGGCCGGCGATCGGTCGCGCAGGTGGGCCACACCCAGCGCATCGAGCACCTCCTCCACCCGGCGCCGCATCAGCGCCGGGTCGGAACCGAGGTTCTCCAGGACGAAGGCGATGTCGTGCTCCACGTGGTCGACCACGAACTGGGCCTCGGGCGTCTGGTGCACGAACCCGACCACATCGGCCAGGTCCCGGGGGCGGTGCGTGGTGATGGAGCGTCCCCCCGCCACCACGTCGCCGGAGAACCGGCCGCCGCTGCTGTGGGGCACGAGGCCGTTGACCGTGCGCAGGAACGTGGACTTGCCCGAGCCCGACTCGCCGACCACCAGCACGATCGAACCGGGCTCGACGGCGAGGTCGACCGGCCCCAGCGACGGCGGCGCATCGGGGTAGGCGAACGCTGCGTCCCGCCAGACGACGGTGCCGTGCTCGGCGCTCACCGGGTACCGGCCAGTTCGGGATCGGCATCGGCGGTGGTCCCGTCGCCGGCGGACGCCTCGACGGGAGCGACGCCCGCGTCCACCGGCACCGGCGGGACCAGCACCGGGATGGCCAGCGCGGCCAGGCACA
>CALANQ010000432.1 GCA_937926025.1 uncultured Acidimicrobiales bacterium | reverse complement strand
CGCCGGCGTCCCTGTCTTCGCCTGGAAGGGCGAGACGCTCGAGGAGTGCTGGTGGTGCACGGACCAGGCCCTGCGCTGGCCCGACGGCTCCGGCCCCAACATGATCCTCGACGGCGGCGGCGACGCCACGATGCTGGTGCACAAGGGCCGCGAGTACGAGCTCGCCGGTGCCGTGCCCGCCGCCACCGACGACGATCCCGAAGAGTGGCACGTGATCATCGACCTGCTCACCGAGTCGGTCGCCAAGGAGCCGAACCGCTGGACCGAGGTCGCCGCCGGCATCAAGGGCGTCACCGAGGAGACCACCACCGGCGTCCACCGGCTGTACCAGATGTTCGAGGCCGGTGAGCTCCAGTTCCCCGCCATCAACGTCAACGACTCGGTCACCAAGTCCAAGTTCGACAACCTCTACGGCTGCCGCCACTCCCTGATCGACGGCCTCAACCGGGCCACCGACGTGATGATCGGCGGCAAGGTGGCGTTCGTCGCCGGCTACGGCGACGTCGGCAAGGGCTGCGCCCAGTCCCTGCGGGGCCAGGGCGCCCGCGTGATCGTGTCCGAGGTGGACCCGATCTGCGCGCTGCAGGCCGCCATGGAGGGCTTCCAGGTGGCCCGCCTCGAGGACGTCCTCGACACCGCGGACATCTTCATCACCACCACCGGCAACAAGGGCATCATCTCGGCCGAGCACATGGGCCGCATGAAGCACCAGGCCATCGTCGCCAACATCGGTCACTTCGACAACGAGATCGACATGGCCGGCCTCGCCCGCATGAGCGACGTCCGCAACGTCGAGATCAAGCCGCAGGTCAACGAGTTCCAGTTCCCCGACGGCCACTCGGTCATCGTCCTGGCCGAAGGCCGCCTCATGAACCTCGGCTGCGCCACCGGCCACCCGAGCTTCGTGATGAGCAACTCGTTCACCAACCAGACCATCGCCCAGATCGAGCTCTTCACCAAGACCGGCGACTACCCGGTCGGCGTGTACACGCTGCCGAAGATCCTCGACGAGAAGGTGGCCCGCCTGCACCTCGACGCCCTCGGCGTCCGGCTCACCGAGCTGAGCCAGGACCAGGCCGACTACATCGGCGTCAAGGTCGAGGGCCCCTACAAGCCCAACCACTACCGGTACTGATCCCCGGCGGGTCCGCCCGCCTGATCACACCTGTCGTCGACTGGCCGGGGCCTGTGCGCCCCGGCCGGTCCGCGTCCCGTACCCGACGGAGGCGGTGCGCCTGATGAGTCGCATCCCTGGTCGGGGCCCGGCGGCCGTCCCTACCGTGGCGCGATGACGAAGCAGCTGGCGGACATGGCGGAGCACGAACGGCCCCGGGAGCGCCTCGCCGGCCACGGTCCCGAGGTGCTGCGCGACGCGGAGCTGCTGGCCCTGGTGCTGCGCCACGGTCGGGCGGGGTCCAGCGCGCTCGCCATGGCCGAGCAGCTGCTGGACGATCACGGCGGGCTGGTCGGCCTGGCGTCGGTGCGGATGGAGGACCTGGCCCGCAGGCCCGGGATGGGGCCGGCCAAGTCCGCGTCCGTGGTGGCGGCCTGCCACCTGGCGGCCCGCATCCGGGCGGAGCAGGAGCGGATCCCCGTGGCCCGGACCGCGGTGGAGGTGGCCGACATCGCCATCCCGCTGCTGCGGCACTGCCGGACCGAGCGGACGGTGGCCCTGGTGGTGGACTCCGCCGGCCAGCTCCGCCGGGCCCTCACCCTGGCCGACGAGGGTGCGCTCCCGACGCCGACGATGCTGCGCGACGTGCTCACCGCCGCCCTCCACCACGGCGGGGCCGGGCTGGCCGTCGCCGTCAACCACCCCGACGGCGACCCGGCGCCGCACGAGGCCGACCGCGCCGTGGCCCGGGCCGTCAGCACCGGCGCCGCCTCGGTGGGGCTCCGCTTCATCGCCCAGGTGGTGGTGGCCGGGCGGCTGTGGGAGGAGGTGCCGGTCGCCGGCCCTCGGGTCCCCGGCTGACCGGCGGCCCGACGGGGGGACCTGCCGGGAGCCCTACCGGGAGACGGTGACGACCTGGCTGGTGGCACCGTCGACGAAGGCGTCGCCGGGCAGGTCCTGGCCGTCGAGCCGCCCCTTGGCGTCGCACCGGCCCACGACCGGGTCGCCCCAGACGGTGACCTGCGGCAGCGGGGAGCCGGACGGATCGGGGCCCAGCTCGACCTCGACGTCGTCGGCGCACTCCACGTGCAGCACCACGATGCCGTCGGGCCGCTCCGCTCGCTGGACGGCCAGGGCCACGCGCTGCTCGCCGCCGCCGCACCCGGTCAGCGCCAGGGCGGCCACCACGGCGGTGGCGGCCACGGCGACCAGGCGGCGGACGAGCGGGTGCATCCCGCGAGCGTAGGAGCGGGGCCGGTCCCGTCCGAAGCGGGGCGGCGAGGCCCCGGGCGGCCGATAGCCTCCAGCGTGACCGAGGGCACACCGCCGCGGGCACGACACGCCAGGGGATGGCCGATGGGGCAGCAGGGGATCTGGGTGCTCGGCGGGTACCAGAGCGACTTCGCGCGCAACCTCACCCGCGAGGGCGTCGAGATCGACGGGCTCACCGCCGAGGTGGTGCGGGAGACGCTGGCCGACGCCCGGGTGCGGGCCACCGACATCGGCACCGTCCACGTGGGCAACGCGTTCGGCCAGCTGTTCACCGGGCAGGGCCACCTCGGCGCCATGCCGGCCACGGTCGACGAGGACCTGTGGGGCCTGCCCGCCGCCCGGCACGAGGCCGCCTGCGCCTCGGGCAGCATCGCGATCCTCGCCGCCATGGCCGAGCTGGAGGCGGGCCGGTACGACACCGCCCTGGTGGTGGGCGTCGAGCTCGAGCGCACCGTGCCCGGCGACACGGCCGCCCAGCACCTCGGCGCCGCCAGCTGGGTCGGCCACGAGGGGTCGCCCAAGTACGTCTGGCCCCAGGGCTTCTCCGACGTCGCCGACGAGTACGACCGCCGGTACGGGCTCGACGACCAGCACCTCCACGCGTTCGCCGCCCTCGCCATGCGCAACGCCACCGACAACCCCAACGCCCAGACACGGGGCTGGCACTTCGGCGAGGCCAGCTTCTCCGACGACGACGACGTGAACCCGGTGGTGGCCGGTCGAACCCGCCGCACCGACTGCAGCCAGGTCACCGACGGCGGCGCGGGCGTGGTGCTGGCCACCGACGGCTGGGTGCGCGACCACCCCGAGGCGGTCGCCGGCGGGCGGGCCGCCCGCATCACCGGCTGGGGCCACCGAACCGTCGGCCTGGCCCTCGACCGCAAGTTCCAGCGCAGCAAGGACGACACCCACGTGATGCCGCACGTGCGCGACGCGTTCGCCGACGCCCTGCGCCGGGCCGGCCTGGCCGAGGTCGACGACCTGAGCGCCGTCGAGGTGCACGACTGCTTCACCGCCTCGGGCTACCTGGCCATCGACCACACCGGCATCACCGCGCCGGGCGAGTCCTGGAAGGCCATCGAGTCCGGCGACATCGAGCGCACCGGCCGGGTCCCGGTGAACCCCGGCGGCGGCCTCATCGGCGGCGGTCACCCGGTGGGCGCCACCGGCGTGCGCATGGCGGTCGACGCCCTCCGCCAGGTCACCGGCACCGCCGGCGCCACCCAGGTCGACGGCGCCCGCCGCGTCGGCACCCTCAACATCGGCGGCTCCACCGCCACCACCTGCTCCCTCGTCCTGGAAGGCCCGCCATCGTGAACACCCACCCCCCGCTCCCGAACTTCGTAGGTGAGGCCGACCGTACGGTGCTGCTGGCCTACGAAGTTCGGCTTGGGCTGGGGGTGGTGGCGTGACGGCGATCGAGGTGGACCGGCTGCGGCGGACGCTGCCGGACGACGACGACCACCCGTACCGGTCCGGAGCGTGGCGGCCGCAGGCCACCGAGTGGCGGGTGGACGACGTCGAGGTGGTGGAGGGGGCGATCCCCGAGGATCTCGACGGCCTGTACGTGCGCAACACCGAGAACCCGCTGCACGAGCCGATCTCGCTGTACCACCCGTTCGACGGCGACGGCATGGTGCACGCCATCCGCTTCGCCGGTGGGCGGGCCCGCTACCGGAACCGCTTCGTGCGCACCGAGGGGCTGCTCGCGGAGCAGGAGGCGGGGGCCTCGCTGTGGGCCGGTCTGGCCGAGAACCCGAAGTCCGCCGTCCGCACCGACAGCCTCACCGCCCGCCCCGCGATGAAGGACGCCAGCAGCACGGACCTGGTGGTGCACAACGGCGAGGTGCTCACCTCGTTCTGGCAGTGCGGCGAGCTGTACCGCCTGGATCCCGACACCCTGGACACGCTCGGCCCGACCCGCTGGGACGGGTGGTTCCCGCCGGAGGGCGTCAGCGCCCACACCAAGATCGACGAGGCCACCGGCGAGCTGTTCTTCTTCAACTACGGCACCGAGTGGCCGTACCTGCACTTCGGCTGCGTCGACGCCACGGGCCGCCTCGCCCACTACACGCCGATCCCGCTCCCAGGACCCCGCCTGCCGCACGACATGGCCATCACCGAGCACTTCGTCGTGCTCAACGACCTGCCGATGCACTGGGACGAGGACCTGCTGCTGAAGGGCGTTCACGCCGTGCGCATGCACGACAAGCCGACCCGCCTCGCCGTCGTGCCCCGCCGCGGGACCGAGGAGGACGTGCAGTGGTTCGAGGCCGACCCCACCTACGTCCTGCACTGGACCAACGCCTACGAGGACGGCGACGAGGTGGTGCTCGAGGGGTTCCACCAGGGCAGCCCATCGCCCCGCAAGCCCGAGATCGGCGACGAGATGTGGATGTACCGCTACCTCGCCCTGGACTGGATGGAGACCCGCCTGCACCGCTGGCGGCTCAACCGCCGCACCGGGATGTGCACCGAGGAGCGCATGCGCGACGGGTTCACCGAGTTCGGCATCATCAACGGGCGGTACACCGGCCGGGAGCACCGGTACGTGTGGGCGGCCACCGGCAAGCCCGGCTGGTTCCTGTTCGACGGGCTGGTCCGTCACGACACCGCCACCGGCGCCGACGATGCGTTCCCCCTGCCCGAGGGCGTCTACGGCTCCGAGGTCGGCGTGGCGCCCAAGCCCGATGCGGTCGCCGAGGACGACGCCTACATCGTGACGTTCACCACGGACCCGGCCAACGGGCGGTCCGAGTGCCTGGTGCTCGACGGCCGCCGCATCAGCGACGGCCCAATCGCCCGGCTCCGTCTCCCCGAGCAGATCTCCAGCGGCACCCACGCCGCGTGGGCCCCCGGCACCGCCCTCCGCTCCTGACCGATCCAAGCGACCGATCTGGCTGACCGATCTCCCACCGCCTCCCCGAAGTTGGTGTGAAGATTGGTGCAGGAGCCCGATCTTCACACCAACTTCGATCGGTGGGGTGGGTGTGACCGGTGGACTGACCGGGCGGTCAAGTCTTCGGTAGGGTGCGCCCGATCGGCCGCATCCCCCCGCGGCCCGAACCACAGGGGAGTGGTCATGGAAGAGGTCTCCGGCAAGGTCGCCGTCGTCACCGGTGCGGCATCGGGCATCGGGCTGGCGCTCGCCACCGCCTTCGCCGGTGCCGGCATGAAGGTGGTGATGGCCGACATCGAGGCCGACGCCCTGGAGCAGGCGGCGGCGGGCCTGCCCGATGGCGCCGAGGTCCTGACCGTCGTGTGCGACGTGGCCAGCGCCGAGCAGGTCGAGGAGATGCGCGACGCGGCCGTCGATCGCTTCGGCACCGTCCACGTCGTGTGCAACAACGCCGGCGTGTCCGCGGGCGGCCCGATCTGGCTGGCCGGCGACGACGAGTGGGACTGGGTGCTGGGGGTGAACCTCCGGGGCGTCATCAACGGCGTCCGGGCGTTCACGCCGATGCTGATCGAGCAGGACGAGGGCCACATCGTGAACACGGCGTCGATGGCCGGGCTGGTGTCGGCCCCGCTCATGGGCGTCTACAACGTGACCAAGCACGGGGTCGTGACCCTGTCGGAGACCCTCGATGCCGAACTGCAGATGGTGGGCGCCACCGGCGTGGGGGTGTCGGTCCTCTGCCCGGGCTGGGTCCGCACCCGGATCCACGAGGCGGGCCGCAACCGCCCGCCGTCGGACGAGCCGTCCAGCGTGGAGACCATGGACGAGGGCATGCGGGAGTTCATCGCCGGGGTCATCGCCGCCGGCCTGGACCCGGCCGATGTCGCCGCCATGGTCCTGCACGCCGTCCGGACGCGGCAGTTCTACATCCTCACCCATCCGGACTGGGCGGCCTTCGTGACCCAGCGGACCGACCGGATCGTGGCCGGCGAGAACCCGGTCGTGGCATCGCTGCCCAGCGGGCCGGGCGACGAGGACGTGCCCGCCCTCGAAGGCTGACCCAGCGCGACGGCTCCGAGGGCCGGCGCGGCGACGCCCCCGCCGCCGGCTGCTCGGAACCGGGGGCGGGGGCGTCGGCATCGCTGGGGGGCGATCGCGGCGACAGGTGTCGCGGGACAACCATCGGCACCGGCGGCGCATCGGTGAGCGGACGCCGAGGGATTCTCCGCGCCGTGCTCAGCTCCCGGCGATGGTGAAGTCCGGCTCCACGTCGGGCGGCGGGTCGTCGGCGTGGTGGCCGTCGGGGTGCGCCACCGGCTCGAAGCCGGGTGGGAACCCGAGGTCGAGGCGCTCCAGCCAGAACTGGGTGTTGGGGCCGACGGTCACCGCGAACAGCACGGTGCCGATGCCGATGGTGCCACCGAGCAGCCATCCGATGCCGAGGGCGACGAGCTCGATGCCGGTGCGGACCAGCCGGATCGACGGGCCGCGCTCGGCGATGCCGGTCATGATGCCGTCGCGGGGGCCCGGACCGAGGCGGGCACCGATGTACATGCCGATGCCGGGTCCGCACAGCGCCAGTCCGACCACGAGCAGCGCCCAGCGGGGTCCGGCCGTGACGGGGTCCGGGAGGCGGGGGATGACCAGGTCCATCACGACGCCGATGAGCACGGCGTTGAGGACCGTCCCCAGCCCGAGGCGCTGCCGGAGCGGGATCCAGCCCAGCATCACCAGGAAGGAGATGAGGACGCTGACGGTCCCGATGGGGATGCCGGTGCGGTCCGACACGCCCTGGTGCAGGACGTCCCACGGATCCAGCCCGAGGTCGGCCCGGACGATGAGGCTGAGGCCGATGGCGAAGATCACCAGCCCGGCCACCAGCCGCGGCAGGCGGCGGCGGACCTCAGCCCACGGCGGGATGGCGAACAGGCGCGACACGCCGCTCGACGCTACTGACGTGCGCCGAGCCGGCCCGAGTCAGATCTCGCAGCCGTCGGGGCCGCAGGCGTCGGCGTCGTCGCTTCCCGCCACCACCTGGACCGGGACCGGCTCGCGCGTGGCCCAGCCCTGGTCGAGGATGTCCTTGAGGGTCTCCGGCGGCTGGGCGCCGGAGATGCCGAGGCGGCCGTCGACCACGAAGAACGGGACGCCCGAGATGCCGATCTGGCGGGCGGCGTCGATGTCCTGGCGCACCTCGTCGGCGAACGCCTCGCCCTCGAGGACGGCGTCGACCTCGACGGGGTCGAGGCCCACGCTGAGCGCCCGCCCCCGCAGGGTGGCCGGGTCGCCGATGGGTTGGCCGTCGGTGAAGTAGGCGTCGCCCAGCGCGTGCTTGAGCTCGAGCTGGACGCCGCGGACCCGGGCCAGGTGGAGCAGGCGGTGGGCGTCGAAGGTGTTGCCGCCGATGGCCTGGTCGAAGCGGAAGTCGATGCCCCGTTCGGCGCCGAGGCTCACGATGCGGGCCTGCTGGGCGCGGATCTGACCGACGGTGGTGCCGTACTTCTGGGCGAGGCGCTGCTCCAGCGGCTGCTCATCCCGAGGGGGTGCGCCGGGATCGAGCTGGTACGAGTGCAGCACCACCTCGACGTCGTCCTCGTGCTCGAACTCCTGGAGGGCCACCCCCAGGTTGGCCAGCCCGATGTAGCACCAGGGGCACACCACGTCGGACCACACATCGACTCGCATCACACGTCCTTCTGATCGTCGGGGACCGTGGTCCAACCGGAGCCCGGCGCCGGATGTTCCCGGCGGCTCGGCCGCGTTCCACCGTCAGACCCCCTTCGTAGCGTCTCGGGCATGCTCCTCGCGACCCGGTGCCCCGCCTGCGACGCCGTCGGCCCTGCGCCGTGCGCGGCGTGCATCGGCGCCATGGAGCCGTCGGTCGCCGTGCCCGTGCCGCCGGGCCTCGATGCCTGCCGGGCGCTGCTCGACTACGACGGGCCGGCCCGCCAGGTGGTGGCGCAGCTCAAGTACCGCAACGCCCGTTCGGCCGCGGCCTGGCTGGCCGTCGGGGTGGCGGGGCTGGTCTCCCGTGATGAGGTGGACCTGGTGACGTGGGCGCCCACCACCGCCCTGCGGCGGCGGAGCCGCGGGTTCGACCACGCGGAGGTCCTGGCCCGCAAGGTGGCGGCCGAGCTGCGGCGCCCGTGCTGGTCCACGCTCGACCGCCAGCCGGGCCCGCCCCAGACCGGGCGCACCCTCGTGGAGCGGCGTGACGGGCCGGTCTTCGGTGCCCGTCGCACGGTCAGAGGGGCGTCGGTGCTGGTGGTGGACGACGTCGTCACCACCGGTGCCACGCTCGCCGGAGCCGCCGCGGCCCTGCGCACGGTGGGCGCAGCACGGGTCATCGGGGTGGCGGCCGCGCACCCGAGGTGACCGGTCTACGATCCGGAGGACCATCCCCCAAACGGAGGTCATGCCGGTGCAGGTCACGGTCAGTCGTCGCCACACGGAGGTGCCCGAGAGCTTGCGGGTCATGGCCGAGGAGAAGATCGGGAGGCTCGGACGCTTCCTCGACGGCCTCGACCATGCCGAAGTCCACTTCTGGGAGCACAAGAACCCGCGCATCGCCGACAAGGAGGTCTGCGAGGTCACCATCGAGGGCCACGGGCACCACGTCCGGTGCAAGGTCCAGGCCCCCGACGGGTTCCAGGCGATCGACAAGGCCTACGACAAGCTCGAGCACCAGCTCCACAAGCTCAAGACCAAGCTCTCGCGCCGTCAGCAGGGTCGGCCGAAGGCCCACAAGAAGGTCGACGCCCTCGGCGCCGTGGCCGTCATCGAGCCCGAGGTGATCGACGAGGTCGTGGAGCTCGACGAGGTGGTCGACGACGGCCCCCGCATCGTCAAGTCCAAGCGGTTCGCCATCCACCCGATGTCGGCCGACGAGGCCGCCGAGCGCATGGAGCTCATCGGGCACGGCTTCTTCTTCTTCACCAACGTGGAGACGTCGCGATCCGCGGTGGTGTACCGCCGAGAGGACGGCAACGTCGGCCTCATCGACGAGGCCGACTGACGGCAGGTTCTGGCGTCGTCAGCGAGGCGGGCAGGGGAGCGTCCGCTCCATGCCCGCCTCGCTGCCGCCGAGCTCGAGGGTCAGCCTGCGGGCCGGGCCCGCCACCGGCTTCGCGTCCACCACCAGGGCATCGGACGCCACCGTCACGACCTCGCCCGGCAGCGGGCAGGAGATCGTGCCGCGCAGCAGGACCGCCACCTGCTGGCCGCCCTCGATCGTGAACGGCTCGAAGGGGGCCGCCCCGTCCGGGGCGCCGTCGAGCGGGCCGATCAGGACCTGCTCCCCGGTCAGTCCGGGGCTGGTCCAGCGGATGGCCCCGATGGCGACGGGGAGCGTGCCCTGGTTGTCGATCTGGGCGATCAGGTAGCCGGTGCGCCCGCCGTCCTGGGTGCCCTCGCCGACCTCTTGGGCGTGGAGGCCGGGTGCGGTGGCACCGGTCCACGCCGCCAGCACCAGGACCAGCCCGAGCGCAGCGACCACGCCCACGAACCGGGCGATCGGTGCCCGCATCACGAGAACTGCCGTCGGTCGTCGAGGGTCCCGAACGCGGTGCGCACCGCGTCGAGCGCACGGTTGAGGTCGATGCCGCGGTGGGCGGCCTCCAGCGCGAACAGGGCGGCGGCCTCGGCCACCTCGTCGTCGACCGCTGTGGCTGCCGGAGGAGGAGCCGCCAGGACCGTGGTGCCGTTGCGGCCACGGCTGGCGACCAGCCCGTCCTGCTCCAGCTCGCGGTAGGCACGGGCGATGGTGTTCGGGGCGACGCCCAGATCGTTGGCGAGGTGGCGGATGGCCGGGAGGCGGGCACCCGGCACGGCCACGCCGGACCGGATCATGGTGGCGATCTGATCCCGGACCTGGGCGTAGGGCGGGACCGGGCTGTCGGTCTGGATGCGGATGATCACCGGGCCGCCGCCTGGTCGAGCCCGGCGCGGCGCACCCGCCACGGCCGGTTGGCGAGGTAGCGGCTGGAGAACCAGGCGCCGAGGACGAGCGCGAGCGGCGCCCAGCCCCGCACCCCGAACGGCAGCTGGCGGGGCTGGAGGACGAACTGCGCCGCCTGGACGCCCAGGAGGAGGATGGCGGCCGTGGCACCGCCGCTGATCAGGTGGATGGTGGTGGCCCGGATGGCATCGTCGGCGGCGAGCACGTCGGGATCGGCCGCCGCCTGGCCCCGGGCGACGACCCGCGAGACCATCGCGGTGGCGGCGACGGCCAGCACGACGGCGCCGACGGCGAGGAGCCAGCGGGCGACGGGGCCGGCCACGGGGAACCCCGTGGGGTCGTCGATGGGGCCGAGCCAGCGGCCCGAGGCGGCGATGGCGATGGTGGGGGCCAGCGGATGGCGCCGGGCACGTAGTCGGCCGGGCGGCGGGGGACGAGCGACGCGGCTCCGGCCGGACGGTCCGAGGAGCGGGTGACGACCTCCCACGCCCACGTGCCGCCGACGACCCAGCCGACGACGATCCACACCCAGAAGCCGATGCCCGTGGAGGTCGACACGGCGAAGGCGCGGTCGAACAGGGTGCCCAGCACCATGCCGGACACCGCGCCGATGACCCGGAGGGTGCCCGAGAGCTGCACCCACCAGGCGATCAGCGCCCGGTTGGCGGGCGTGACGGCGACCCCGTGGGCCGCCGCCCAGTGGATCCGCTGGTCCGGGTCGTGGACCGCGTGGGTGAACCAGCCGACCAGGCACAGGGCCCACACGATCGTGATGAGGGCGCCGAGTGCGAGGGGTGCGAACGACGCTCCCATCACCACCTCCTTTGTATCAATGCATTGCTACAATGATACAAACGAGGTGTCAAGGGCGAGCGCTCGGGCGGTCAGTCCTCGTCGTCGGGGAGCGGGGCCACGGCGTCGAGCGCCTCCACCGACGGGCAGAACCAGAACGACCCCGTGACCGGGGTGGTGAACGACAGCAGGCGGTCGACCAGGCCGTCGTCGACGAGGCCGTACATGTGCCGGAGCTGGCGATCGAACCGGTCGGTGTCGGCACCGAACGCCACGAAGTGGAGGCCCTGCTCGAGCGCCGTGGCCCACGGCACGCTGCGCCGGTAGACCACCAGCTCCTCGCCGTCGTCGTCCTCGACCTCGGCCCGGGCGATGTGGGAGTCCGCCGGCTTCCGGTCCGCGGGGAGCTCCACGCTGTCGACCTTGGTCCGGCCGAACACCAGCTCCTGGTCGGCCACGGGCAGCGCGTCGAAGGCGGCGAGGTCGTGCACGAACCGCATGGCCATGGCGTAGCAACCGCCGGCACCCGGCTGGTCGTCGGCGACCACGGCCTTCCCGGGGGCCTCGTCGAGGTACGGGTTGGCGGTGCCGTCGATGAACCCGGTGAGGTCCCGGGAGTCGTGGTACACGAACGCCGGCTGGTCCAGCGTGACGGTGGCGACCGGCTCCAGGGCCCGGGCCACCGCCCGCACGACATCGATGACCAGGTCCTGCTCGGGGCCGTGGACCCACACCCACAGGTCCTGCTGGGTGGCCGGGGCCTCCAGGCCGGCGGCCTCGTTGCGGTAGCCGGGGAACGGGGTGACCGCGAGGGTGGGCAGGGCCTCGGGGAACAGCGCCCAGGCGGCCGGGCCGAAGCCGATGACCAGGTTGGTGCCGCCGTTGGTGCGGTGCTGGGCGTTGGCCAGCCGGACGTCGACCAGGGCCGTGCCGACGGCCTCGGCGGTGGCGTCCGCGCGGAGCTCGAGCTCCAGGTGGTGCTGGGCGCGGGTGCCCTCGGCGAAGATGCCGTACTGGTGGCGGGCCATGGTTCCTCCGGTGCTCGTGGCGGCGGCCGGGAACCCTGCGGGGCCCGGGTCGGGCGCATCCTAGGAAACCCCTGACGCCTCGCTGACCGCCCGATCTGCGTTGCGGGGCGGGGGGCGTACACTTGCGGACCTCATGGCTGTTCTCGACAAGCTCCTCCGCGTCGGCGAAGGCAAGAAGGTCAAAGCCCTTCAAGGTCTCGTTCCCGACATCAACGCACGTGAACCCGAGTTCCAGAAGCTCTCCGACGCGGAGCTCCAGGGCAAGACCGCGGATTTCCGCCAGCAGCTCGACAACGGGGCGGACCTGACCGACATCCTGGTCGACGCCTTCGCGGTCACCCGGGAAGCGGCATCTCGCACCATCGGCCAGCGGCACTACGACGTCCAGCTCATGGGCGGCGCCGCGCTGCACTACGGCTGGATCGCCGAGATGAAGACCGGTGAGGGCAAGACCCTCACCTCGACGCTGCCGATGTACCTGAACGGCCTCACCGGCCAGGGCCTGCACGTCATCACGGTCAACGACTACCTGGCCCGGCGCGACTCGGAGTGGATGGGCGAGGTCCTGGGCTGGCTCGGCCTGACCATCGGCCTGGTGCTGCCCGACAGCGGCGACGCCAGCTTCAAGCGCCAGCAGTACGCCTGCGACATCACCTACGGCACCAACAACGAGTTCGGCTTCGACTACCTCCGCGACAACATGGCCACCAGCGCCGCCGCCAAGGTGCAGCGGGGCCACGTCTTCGCCATCGTGGACGAGGTCGACTCGATCCTGGTGGACGAGGCCCGGACCCCGCTCATCATCTCGGGCCGGGTGGCCGACGCGGCGAAGCTCTACTACAAGTTCGCCAGCATCGTCCGGGGCCTCACCCGCGACGTCGACTACGACGTCGACGAGGAGAAGCGCATCGTCGCCCCCACGGAGGAGGGCGTCGCCAAGGTCGAAGCGGCGCTCGGCGTCGAGAACATGTACGACGCCGTCCAGCAGAACATGGTCCACCAGTTCCAGGCCGCCCTGAAGGCCAAGGAGCTCTACAAGCGGGACAAGGACTACATCCTCCAGCACGGCGAGGTGAAGATCCTCGACGAGTTCACCGGCCGCATCCTCGAGGGGCGCCGCTGGTCCGAGGGGCTCCACCAGGCCGTGGAGGCCAAGGAGGGGGTGAAGATCAAGGAGGAGAACCAGACGCTCGCCACGATCACCCTCCAGAACTACTTCCGCATGTACGAGAAGCTCGCGGGCATGACGGGCACCGCCGTCACCGAGGCCGCCGAGTTCGCCAGCACCTACAACCTGCAGGTCGTGCCGATCCCCACCCACCGGGAGCTGCTCCGCGTCGACCAGCCCGACCTCATCTACAAGACCGAGGACGCCAAGTTCGAGGCCGTGGTCGAGGATCTCGCCGAGCGCTACGAGACCGGCCAGCCGGTGCTCGTCGGCACCATCTCGGTGGCCAAGTCCGAGAAGCTGTCCCGGATGCTCGACAAGCGGGGCATCGGCCACGAGGTGCTCAACGCCAAGCAGCACACGCGAGAGGCCGAGATCGTCACCCAGGCCGGACGCCTGCACTCCATCACGGTGGCCACCAACATGGCCGGCCGTGGCGTCGACATCCTCCTCGGCGGCAACCCCGAGGGCCTGGCCATCCGGGACCTGCGCGCCGAAGGCGTCGACTTGGAGTCCGAGGAGGGCGCCGAGCAGCTGAAGGCGCTCACCAAGCAGTACAAGGTCGAGACCGACGCCGAAGGGGCCAAGGTCCGCGACCTCGGCGGGCTCTACGTGCTGGGCACGGAGCGCCACGACTCCCGCCGCATCGACAACCAGCTCCGCGGCCGTTCCGGCCGCCAGGGAGACCCGGGCGAGAGCCGCTTCTACCTGTCGCTCGAAGACGAGCTCATGCGGCTCTTCGCCACCGGTGCCATGAACTGGGTGATGGGCAAGGCCCTCCCCGACGACGTGCCGATCGAGGCCCGGATGGTCACCAAGGCCATCGAGCGGGCGCAGAACACCGTCGAGCAGCGCAACGCGGAGATCCGCAAGAACGTGCTCAAGTACGACGAGGTGATGAACGAGCAGCGCAAGGTCATCTACAAGCGCCGCGACCAGATCCTCGAAGAGGCGGACCTCCGCCAGGAGACCCTCGAGTACCTCGAGGAGGCCATCGACACGTCGGTCGCCACGTTCTGCGTGTCCGAGGCCGGCGACGAGTGGGACATCGAGGGCCTCCACATGGAGGTCGCCTCGTTCTGGCCCACGGAGCTCACCGCCGAGCAGCTCGAGGACGTCGACAACACCCAGGAGCTCCAGGAGCTGCTGCTCACCGAGGCCACGGCCTACTACGAGAAGCGCGAGGAGGAGCTCGGCGCCGACACCATGCGCCAGATCGAGCGCCAGGTGATGCTCCAGATCGTCGATCAGCACTGGCGGGAGCACCTGCTGGAGATGGACTACCTGGAGGAGGGCATCAACCTCCGGGCCATGGGCCAGAAGGACCCGCTGGTCGAGTGGCAGCGCGAGGGCTTCGAGATGTTCGGCCTGATGATGGCCTCCATCGCCCAGGACTTCGTGAAGTACGTCATGCACGTGCAGGTCGTCGTCGACGAGCAGCCCGCCGACAGCTCGGTCACCCAGATGCAGACCTCCGGCCCCGACGACCCGTCGTCGGCGGGCAACGGCATGGCCGAGGCTGCCCGGGCCCAGGCCGCGGTGGAGGGCTCCGACGTGGCGGTGGAGGAGGAGGTGGTCAACACCCCGGTGGTCAAGAGCGACTGGGACAAGACCCCCCGCAACGCCCCCTGCCCCTGCGGCTCGGGCAAGAAGTTCAAGCAGTGCCACGGCGCCTAGCGGCCCCGGGACACCACCCGCGCTGAGGTTCAGGTCAGCGTCAGCCAAGCGCAACGGATCGCCAACAGTCGCGAAACCCGATCGAACGGGTGCGTCCGTACCGTCCCACCCATGAGTGAGACCAAGTCGCTGTACGCATGGAACTGGATCGAGGGCTACAACTCGAACCGGCCGATGATGCCTTCCGAGGCCCGGGTCACCGTGACGGGGACCAAGCGCTACCTGCCGTGGGCCCGCGCCGACATGGGCACGCCCCGCCCGCTGCTCCCGTGGGAGCACCGCCTGGGCAACGACTGGCGGGGCATCAAAGCCACCTGAGCTCGCAGGCTCCGCGGAGCCGAGGAACCGGGTGCTGGTCGCCGGGTCACGTGACCCGGCGACCGGCCCGAAGCTCCACCACCTGATCCGCCCGGGCGAGCACCCGGGGTCGATGGCTCACCGCCAGCACGGTGAGCTTCGTCGCGTCGGGGGCGAAGAGCCCGTCCCAGATCTCCGTCTCGGTGGCGACGTCGAGGGCGCTGGACAGGTCGTCGACCACCAGCAGCTCCGGCGTGCGGACCAGGGCGCGGGCGGCGGCGGTGCGCTGGATCTGGCCACCGGAGAGGCGGACGCCCTTCGGGCCGACGGTGGTGCCGAGGCCGTGGGGCATGTCGGCCAGGTCCTCGTGCAGGCGGGCGGCCTCGAGCGCGGCGGGGAGGCCCGCCGGGTCGTGGCCGAGCAGGACGGTGTCGGCGAGCGACTCCGAGAACAACCGGGGCACCTGGGGCAGGTAGGCCGCCCGGGGCGGGACCAGGAACATGGCCGGGTCGAGGATCTCCTCGCCGTTCCACCACACGGTCCCGGCGCTCCGGGGCACCAGGCCCAGCAGGGCGCGCAGCAGCACCGACTTCCCGGCGCCGACCGGCCCGGTGATGACCACGAACTCGCCCCGTCGGACGGTGAGGTCGACGCCGGCCAGCTGATCGGTGTCGTCGAGGTGGACCCGCAGGTCGCGCACCTCCAGGTGATCGAGCCGGTCCCGGCCCGAGCGGGCGGCCGGGATCGACGGGGTGATGACGGGCAGCTCCGGCGGACCCGAGCGCAGGAAGGTGGGCACGTCGGCCGACGCGAGGTCCGGGTCGTGGCCGGGGAGGAGGCGGCCGAGCCGGGCCGCCGACACGTCGCCCTGTCGCTGGGCCGTGGACCAGCGGGCGGTGATGCGGGGAAGGCTGGCCACCGCCGTGGCGTAGGTGGTGAACAGGCCGATGTCGCCGGTGGAGAGCTCGCCCCGGCTCATGGCCGGGGCGATCAGGACCAGCGCCAGCCCGAGGCCGGCGTTGGCGGTGATGCCGCCCAGCGTCTGGGCCAGCTGGGTGCCGACCTGGTCGCTGCGGGCGGCCACGGCTCGCGTGCTGCCGAGGCGGGCGAAGCGCTCCAGGATGGCCGGCTCGGCGGCCGCCACCTTGACGGTGGCGATGGCGCCGAACGCGTCGCCGATGAACCCGGTGACCCCGGCGGTGGCCTCCACCGCCACTCGCGCAGGCGGGCGGCCAGGAGGTGGCCGATGCCCAGCACGAGGAGGATCGGGGCGACGATGGCCGTGGCCGCCAGGGGCGAGATCAGGTACAGGACGACGACGCCGGCCACGGTGGTGATGCCGGCGGCGATCAGGTCCAGCCACACGTCGAGCACCTGGGCCACGTCGCGGGCATCGTCGCGGAAGCGGCTCACGGCCTCGCCCGGCGACCCGGGCAGGCGGCCGGTGGCCGGCCCCGGGTCCGACACCAACGAGCGCAGCGCGTTGACCCGCGGGACCGTGTGCCAGAACACCCACGCGCCGTGCCACTGGATGATGGCCGGGAACAGGATGATCCAGCGGCCGACCTCGAACCCGACCAGCACCGCGAACAGCAGCACCAGCGGCCCGTCGCCGGTGGGCAGCTGGTCCAGGATGGCCCGCAGGACCAGGCCGGCGGGCAGGGGCATGGAGAAGAACGCCACCCAGAGGGCGAGCGAGATCCCCCAGGTGATGGGGTCGGCCTTGAGGATGCGCCAGGCGAACCGGGCGCTGCTGACGGTCTCGGGGGCGCTCATCGTGTGGCTCCCTGCGCGGCGCGGCTGGTGGCCAGCAGGTGGTGGAAGCGGCTGTCGGGGTCGGCGGCCAGCGCAGCTCGGGGGCCGTGCTCCACGAGCCGGCCGTGGTCGAGGACCAGGATCTGATCCACCCGGTCCAGGGTGGAGAGCCGGTGGGCGATGATGATGGCCGTGCGGCCGGCCAGCAGCCGGTCGGTGGCGGCGATGAGCTGCTCCTCGGTGTGGGGATCGAGGCGGCTCGAGGCCTCGTCGAGGATGACCACCCCCGGGTCGGCCAGCAGCAGGCGGGCGAACGCGAGCAGCTGGCCCTCGCCGGCGGAGAGCTCGGTGTCGCCTTCGAGGTGCTGGTCGAGGCCGTCGTCCAGGCTGCGGAACCAGTCGCCCAGGCCCACGGTGTCCAGCGCCGCCACCACGTCCTCGTCGCCGGCGCCGAGGGTGCCGAACACGGTGAGGTTGTCGCGGACCGATGCCCGGAACACCTCGACCTCCTGGGTCACGATGCCGATGCGGCGCCGCAGCGCGGCCAGCTCCAGGTGGCGGACGTCGATGCCGCCCACCGAGACGGTGCCCGACTCGGTGTCCCAGAGGCGGGCGACGAGCCGACCGATGGTGGTCTTGCCGCTGCCGGTGCGCCCGACCACGCCTACCGAGGTGCCGGCGGGCAGGTCGAACGAGACGTCGCGCAGGACGTCGGTGCCGGTGCCGTAGCCGAAGGACACGCCGTCGAACGCGATGGCCGGCGGGCCGGCCGGCAGATCGGCGCGGGTGCCGTCGGGCAGCGCGGACCGCTCGGCCAGCAGCCGGGCGGCGCGCCGGGTGCCGGCGATGGCCTTCTGGGCCTCGGCCAGCTGCTCGGCAACCCGCCACAGGGGATCGCTGACCATCTGCGAGAAGCGCAGCAGGGCGAGCACCGACCCGACGCTGAGCTCGCCCCGGCGGCACTGCCAGGCGCTGAGGGCCAGGACCGCGACGGACCCGGCGGCGAACACGGCGCCGGCCAGCGTGAGGCCGCCGTCGCCGCGGGCCGCAGCCCGCCGCGCCGTGCGCCACCAGCCCGCCGAGTGCTGGTGCAGCTTCTGCACCGCCCACGGCCCGGCCCCGTTGGCCCGGATGTCCTCCAGGCCGCCCAGGCGCTCCTCGAGGTCGCCGTAGAGGTGCGACTGCACCTCCCGCTCCTCGTCGTAGTACGGCACCGCGACCCGGCGCATGCGGATGAGGACCACCACGGCGATGCCGACGGTGATGGCGATGAGGAGGCTGGCCCGCCAGTCGATGACGGCCGAGATGACCAGCACGCCCGCCACGAGGATGGCGTTGCCGGCGAGCTGCAGCACGGCCGTGGAGGCGAACCGGGTGACGGCATCGATGTCGCCGTCGATGCGCTCGATCAGCTGGCCGGCACTGTGGTCGCCGTGCCAGTCCAGGTCCAGCCCCAGCGCGTGGCGGCACAGGTCGACCCGGAGCCGGTTGCCGACCCGCCAGGCCAGCCGCACCGAGTACCAGGTGACGACCAGCTGCAGGGCGTCGCCGGTGAGCGTTGCCAGCAGGAACAGGCCGCCGAGCGCGGCCAGCTGCGATGCCGACTCCCCGTCGAGGGCGGCATCGACGAACGCGCCGATGAGCAGGGGGCCGGCCAGCGGCAGGACCATGGCCACCACGAGGAGCCCCAGGAGCGCGCTGAGGGGCCTGCGCTCGGGGCGTAGGTACTGAGCCAGCAGGCGGCTGTCGGCGGGGGAGTCGGAACCAGACACAGCCCGACCACGCTACGGACCCGGCCCCTCGTTCGTTCAGGGATTTGTCAGCGACGCTCGGCCTGCGGCAGCGAGCACTGGGCGGTGCCGCCGGGCATGCGGTGGCGGTTGCGGGCGATCCACCGGTAGACCGGCCACGCCACCACCAGCACGGGGCGGAGGCCGAGGACGCGCCCCACCGCGCGCCAGGCGCCGGAAGTGCTGGCCCGGAGCAGGCCGGCCACGGCTTCGGGGCCGTGGGTGCGGTGCAGGTTCACGTCGACCAGCACGACGGCGGCATCGACCTCGTCGACCGAGACGCCGAGCGGCTCGAGGTCGGTCCACTGCCAGGGCTCCAGGCTGACCGGGGTGGGCACGTGCTCGGTGAGCCAGCGCGCGCACGTGGAGCAGAACGCGCAGTCGCCGTCGAAGAGCAGGACAGGCGGCGACACGGTCGAGGTCACGGTCCCAGTGTGCCGTCTCCCGGGGACGATCCGGACCCTCGGTTGCCCGAACCGGCGGGGGATCGGGCAGGATCAAGAGACCATGCGAGACGTCAGCGACGACATCAGCACCCTGCGCAAGAGCCTCTCCGAAGCCGCCCAGTACCTCAAGATCGAAGAGCTGCGGAGCCGGCAGCCCCAGCTGGAAA